>CAYVKX010000042.1:0-18109 GCA_964452095.1 uncultured Weeksellaceae bacterium | reverse complement strand
GTAACTCCTGGCTTGAAAATAGAGTCAATCAAGCTTGGTTCAATCCCTTTTCCATAATCAATGATATGAATTTTTACATTGTTTACCTCTTCTTGAATCTCAATTTGAATAAGCCCCTCTCCCTTCATAGCATCTACTGCATTTTTGCAAATATTTTCAATTACCCAATTCAGCAGCACCCTACTTACAGGGATAATTATCGCCTCTTGCTGATGCGAAATTTTGAAAATTACTTTTTCCGGTAATCGTGCTTTCAAATAATTTGTAGCATCTACCACCAAGCCAACAATATCTTCATCTTCCAAAGTTGGTTTGGAGCCAATTTTTGAAAATCTATCGGTTATGGTTTCCAGTCGTTTTACATCTTTTTCCATTTCCAACACCATATCTTTTGTTTCTTCTTTCGATTTTAAGAGCTCTACCCAAGCCATAAGAGAAGAAAGTGGCGTGCCAATTTGGTGAGCCGTTTCTTTTGCCATTCCTGCCCACACTTGGTTTTGCTCGGCTTTTCTGGCAGAGCTAAAAGCCAAATAAGCAATAAACATAAATAGTGAAATTATCCCCAATTGAAAAAATGGATAATACTTTAATCGTGTGAGTAAAATAGAATCTTTATAGTACAAAAGTTGCTTGTAGTCTTCAAAAACTTGTATCTCAATTGGTTCATTTTGCTCCTTCATTATTTTTAGTTGCTTTTGCAAATATTCATCCGTTATTTCCCCAATAGAATTTAAGTTTCTATAATTAAGAATACTATCATTGTCATCTGCCAAAATAATAGGGATATTTTCATTGGATTCCATTACTTTTATAGCTAATGAAAAATTTCCGTCATCAGAAATATTTACCATTTGATTGGTGGCATATGCCCAAATCTCTATCTTCTTTTTCTCTTCATAAGAAAGAGATTCTACCAAACTATCAGTGACAAAAAGGGAAGAAATTCCAATAACAATGGCAAAAATTAAAAGCCAAAATTTCCAAGTTTTTTTGCGTGTATATATATTCATTTTTTAGTTGTTTTCTTCATCTTCCCACTCCAAAATAATATCAGCACCTTCTTCCTGCTTTGTATTGCTGCTATCGGTTTTTTGCTGGAAAACATCCTCTTTTATTATTTCTTTTAGCTTCTGTTTTTCTTCTGCTGCTTTGCTCTGAATTTTTTCTTTTATTTTTATCCTATCAAAAGAAACATCCGGATTATCTACATTTCCTGTCATTTTTAAATAAACGGTAGTATAGCCCAAACCATCATCTTCCACCACTCCAAATTCATTGTTAATATTAGTGTTTTTCTTCCGAAATTTTTTGGAAATAAGTTCTGAAAGCAAAAGGCGAATATGATAATCCATATCGTTTTCAAAACTATGCGTACCTGAAATAAATACGCTTAATGCGGTTGATTTTATTTCCATAGAAGGAATTCTGATGATGTTATTTTCTATTCTGATATTGTTTTCCAAAGTAGAAAATTTTACATCTTTTAGCTCTTCAACACTCACATAAGAAGATAAATTTAGTAGTGGTGAAAATTCTATTAGTTCTCCTTTATTAATGATAAGATGAGAATTTAATTGCAAACTATTTTTGTCAAATACAAAGCCCGGATTCCAAGTGGATTGCAATTGAATATCGGCAGTTCCCTCACCCTTTATGTGTTTATCTTGAATAAATTCTTGCCCAAAATTCTCAAATCCAGTAAACAAATCTCGAATATTTATTTTTTCCAAATGAGCAGAAGCAAACAACTTTAAGTGATGATAGGGCTTTTCATAAAATTTAAAATCTCCAGTTATCACTCCATTTAAAGTGTTCATTTTTAAATCATTTGCCTTAAAAGTGTAGTTGCTATACTCTATTTTGGAATCTATATTTTTTGTCACAAAATACTGATAACTTAGTTGCTCAATTTTTGTGCTCAAATCTACCTCAATCCAATTGGGCATAGTAGAAACTGACTCCCCTTTTTGCTCAGAAATATCTTTAATTGTTATCAGTTCATCAAATTTTACATATACCGATTGCAAATTCCCCGCCACAATAATATTGGGAGCTGCCGATAGTAAATAAGGAATAAAATCAATAATTGTTCCATCAAATTCTAAGTCGCTATCCGAAATGGTGGACTTGCTATTTTCTACTATTATTTTATTGTTTTCTATTTGTCCTTTTAGCGTAGAAATCTCAAAAATGAGAGGAAAGGTTTTGTATTGAAATTGCACCCCTTTCAATACTAGCTCACTTTGGTGTTTTGCCCTTAAAAAATTTCCTTTCATTTTTCCTGAAAAATCCAAAGCCCCATTGTACTTTGTAGTAGCAATAAGCGTACCTTTCATATTAAAAAATGGACTATCTTTAAAATGATGATTAACCTCTGCTAAATCCAGATTGGAAGTGATGTTAGTCCTAAGATAATTGTTGTTCAAATTACTCACTGCAAAGGAGCCAGCAAGCGTTCCATTTGCTGTTTTCCCACTGCTATTTTCTACCTTTATTAAGGTGCTTTCAAAATTGTTGTTTTTCCCATTATCAATGTTCCCATTTAAGGAAACACCCGTAAGCAAAAAAGGATTTTTATTCAAATCAAAAGTGCCATTTGTTACTTCAAAATCCATATTAAAATGCGGATTAGAGGTTTTCGAAATCTCTCCTTTTATTGTTCCACTGCAAGATAAATTTCCATCAGCCGTAAAAGAAGTGCAAATGCTTTTAAATTTTTCTGGCAGATGAGTAAGTACCCTTTTTATATCCTGATTTTTTGCAGAAATATTTAAATCTACTTTGGGTCCTTTTATTGTTCCATCCAAATTAATTTGCACATTTTCAATAAATACTTCTGAAGAGGGTTGGATGTAAAACACACTATCAACAGTAGCAAAATTAGCATCTAATTTCGTTTCTTTTTTGTGGGCATAATTGATACTATTTACCATCAAATCCTGCATCATTAAATCTCCTTTTACCAAAAACTTAGAAAAGTTTTCTTTCTCAAAACTAAGCAGAACTTTATGACTAAGCACTTTTATGGAAATGTTTTTTTGCTGGTGGGCATATAAAATTTCAGAATTACTAAAAAATACTTGCTCTATACTTACTTTTTTTTGCTTTTCTTTTTGAGGTTTGAAAATTTTGAAATTAGGATTCCCCTCTAAATCGTACCTTATATTTAACTTAGCATCTAATAAAACTATTTTGTTTATTTCCTGTTTCCCATCAATCAAATTAAGGATATTAAACTGCAAAAATCCCTCCTTTACATATAATAGAGTGTCGTTTTTAGTTGGCTGTTTTTCCTTTATAAAAACCTCCGATAGTTTTACTGAAGCGTAAGGAAAAGTTTGAAAAACAGAAAAATCTACCTCTTTTACTAAAATTTCTGCCTCCGATTTTTCACGGATATTTGCAAGTACTATTTCTTCTATTTTTTCGCCATAAATAAAAGTAAATCCAATACCAAACAGAGCTAAAAGCACTACAATAAGTAGAACAATTTTTAATATTTTCTTGAAAAGTTTCATCTACAAAATTCTGTTGTAAAAGCAATAACGCAATTTTGCAGCAAACTCATATACATTTTACAGCCTTTTTAAAAGGTTCACCTCATCCTCACTCAAGAAACGATACTTTTTTCTGGGTAATTCTTTCTTGCTTAATCCAGCAAAAAATACTCTATCGAGCGAACTAACTTTATAGCCCAAAGTTTCAAAAATTTGATTTGCCATCTTAATTCCTCCAAATGATAACTCTAAACCAATTTCATTTTTTTCTTTATTCTCTATATAAGAAATACTATTTGGAACTACTTTTTTCCCACTAATAATTACCCCATCTTGTATCTTTTTCAAGTCTGCTGATTTTAAGTTTTTATCCAAAAACAAATGATAAATTTCTTTAATTCTTTTCTTAGGATTAGTAAGTTTTTTAGCCAGTTCGTTATCATTGGTGAAAAGCAATAAACCTGTAGCATTTTTCCCTAAACGAGAAGTCGGCAAAACACTTTCCTTGCACGCCCCTTTTATCAGCCCAAACACATCTTTTTTGTTTGGTGCGGTTTCCATTCTGCCACTATAATTTTTTGGTTTGTTAAGAAGCAAATATCTTAGTGTTTCGGTTTTTATTTTACTATCATTAAACTTCACCACATCTGTAGCACTTATTTTAAACCCCATTTGGGTAATTACTTTTCCGTTTACTTTTACTACTCCTGCCTCAATAAATATATCGGCTTCCCTACGGCTACAAATTCCTGCATTTGCAATATATTTGTTTAATCGAGTTAAGCCATCTGCCGATTGCTTTTTTGCATTTTGTCTTTTTCTGAATGTTGATTTTCCTCTTCTTTGCATTTTATAATTATTTTTTGCAAAGATAGAAAATACTAAGCGTTAAAAAGCATCTTTAAAGTGCTCTATTTTAGCTTTTTGTGAGGGGAGAATTATGCCGATAATATCAAAGCGAATTTCACTGTTTAAATCTTTTTCTTCTAAGTACGCCTCAGCAGCAAGCATAAAAAGTTCTTGTTTTTTCTCTGAAACGAAAGTTTGAGGCTCTCCAAAGATATTTGTAGAACGACATTTCACCTCAACAAAAACCAAAAAATTTCCATCTTTTGCAATAATATCTACCTCAGCTTTTTGGTATCGCCAATTTTTTTCCAAGATTTTATATCCTTTTTCAAGCAAATAGTTTTGTGCAATTTGCTCGCCTTGTTCTCCTTTTTTGTTGTGCTGTGCCAATTATTGTTTAATAATTTTTGCAGAATAGATTGTTTTTTCTGTTTCCACAAAACAAAGATAAGTCCCTTTTGGCAATCCTTTTAGCGAAATCCAATCAGAAGAATTTACTTGCATTTGTTTTACTATTTTCCCTTCTACATTCAAGATTTTTAAACTTAAATCTCCATTTAAAGGAAAGCGAATTTGAAATTTATCTGATGTAGGATTAGGAAAAGTGCTAAGTTTTTTGAACCTCACCTTATCCTTAACTCCAACCGAAAGCAAAGAATCCAAATTCAAATTTTCATCTCCTGGCTGATAAAGTAGATATTGCAAGTACACCAAAAACATCTCATCAGTAGTCGCCTCTCCAGCATATACCCATTGAGGTGGATTATTTGGGTTGTGAATATTGGATGAGGTGTTATTGAATTTTGCCTCAGCATACAATCTACTACCTGCTGGAACTTTCAAGATATTCTTGAAATTATAAAAACCTTGCCATTCAAAATCCCAATGTTTTATTCTCTCAAAAGGAATAGTATCATTTGTTGAGCTTACCGCAAAAGAAGTAATTTCTTCACCTAATAAATGTAAGTGAGGAAACACTGAGAGAATTGAAAAGTCGAAAGGCAACACTCCTGGATATTGTGGGTATTCTGTTGTAAAAGTTTGAATTGTATCTGGGGCTATAGCCAAATTCCAATTTTGCAAAACAGGGTCGGTATAAACTTCCCTAACCCCACTTGTTCCGTTTGGATAAAAGAAAAAATTGATTTTCGTACTATCAATTTGCCCTGAACTTCCTTCTGGGTAATGCATTTGAACTACAATATTTGCTCCAGCAGGCAATCGCACGCCCATCTTTACATTTGTGCCATTTGGAAAAATATTTGGTGTTGCTCCGGGAGTATAACCGCCAATAAGTTTTCCATCAACACCTAGGCAGTCTGTAGTTATTGGACTTCCTATAGATGTTGTGTCAACAAAAACAAGTGCATGATGAACTATTGAATAATTTCCCGGAACAACTTCAATTGCTTTAATGTATTTGTCAGTAGCAAAATTAGTAGCAACTTTCAAACAAACATAATCATCTTCAGTATTTGCATTGGAAACATAATGTGGGAGATTAATTGTATAATCAGGGTTCGGTAAAATTGCTCCAGGAATATAAGTTGGGGCTGGAGGAACCAAAGTAGGGTTTCCTTGAGGTGTCCCATTATTATTCCAATCTATAAGTGTGTTTATTTCAGATAAAGACAAAATTCTTTCATGAGCATATCTTTGAAAAGTTGTGTCTACAGGCCAAGGAGGCATCTCCCCAGTAATTACTGATAGAACAATTTGAGGCGCCCAGTTTTGCGCATCATTATAATCCATTAAAGAAAATGGTGCAATACCCCCATTATGATGGCAAGAGGTACACTTATTATATAGTATAGCTGCCACATCCTCAGAATAATTTGGGTTTTGCCCAAAAGCAAAAATGGGAAAGCTAAATAAGAAAATAAGAAGTTTTTTCATAGTTTTTAGTTTGTGGCTTGTGGAAATACTACCAACCATATTTTTTTCATTGTTACATTAATTAATTGCTACATTAAATCTTTTCTCCACACTTCCATCATCATAAATATAAAAAAGAGGAGCATTTTTGATTGGTTTAACTTCTCTTCCCAAAATATCTACAATTTGTAAAAGCTTTCTATTATTTTTTATATTCTCAGCAATAAAAGTAGTTTGGTTGCAAGGCAAAAGATTGTACAAAAAATCAGAAGTAAAAGTTACTGCTTGCACGAATTTGTTGTTAGAATTTCCGCTTGCTGCCCAATTATGATCTTCCCCAGGGAAACTCAAATGAGAATTTACAATTCCAACACTATCTGCTTTGGCGTGCATTTCTCCTGAACCACATAACACTAAAATATTCGGATTACTCATTGCATTCGCACAATTATAATCAACAGTTTGGTCGGCAGTTCCTTGACAACTAACAAAAGGCTCATCATTAGCATCTATCCATGTAATCTCATGTATTCCTCCTGCAAAACTATATACTGCACTTACCTCTGAAGAATATCCATCATTACCAGCATCCCCTTCTAATGTGCCTCCGATTACAGGCATTAATGCCTGAATAGTTGCCGACATATCAGAAATGCTATCGATAAAAGTAGTGTGCAATGCCGCAACTGCCCCAGCAGAATATCCTCCAACAAATATGGTGTTTGGATCAATATTATAAGTGTCTCCATTTGAATAATCCATTCGCATATAGCGAATACCAGATTTTAAATCAGCAACCGATCTAAGTACTGCTTTGTATTGCTCGGCATTAGACGATAAAAAAGAAATAATATTTGCTAATCGGTAATTTAAGGAAATAGCCACATACCCCCTTTTTGCAAAAGCATTACAAAAATCAACACAATCGCTAGAAGATTTATCCCCAGCATAAAAAGAACCACCATGCAAATAAAAAATTACAGGGCGATTATTTACCGTATCACCTGTTGGGGTGTAAATATCCATTTTGTGTTCCAATCCAGTATAAACATCAGAATAATTTACGGTTGCAACATCTACATTACTGAAAATTTCTGTTTGATAACGCCCATTGCATTGCGCCATTATCATGCCACTAATAAATAAGGAAGGTAATAATAAGTATATTTTTTTCATGAATAAAATTTTAGTTTGCTAATATAGTATTTATTATGCAAGCATAGTAAATTGTTATGCTTTTAATTTTTCCAGCTGCTTTTCAATTTGTTCATCTTCAATCTTTTCAAATAAATGAGTTGCTTTATTTATTTGATGATTGCCAGAGATAATTATTTTTCCTGCATTTTCCCATTTTACATTATCTAGCACTAAGATGTTCTTTAATTTATCAGATGAAAAAGGTAAAAATGGCTCAGAAAGAATTGCCAATGAAGCAGCAATTTGCATGGCAATATTCATAATTGTTTCTGTTCTTTGTTCATCCGTTTTCTTTAATTTCCATGGCTCAGTATCAGCTAAATATTTATTTCCTAATCTGGCTAGATTCATGAATTCACCCAATGCTTCTCTGAACCTAAATTTCTCTATAGAATCTCCAATTTTGTTAGGGAACTCAGCAAGTTTTGTTAAAACTTCTTTATCATAAGCCTCTAATTCATTTTGAACAGGAACAATACCATCCCAATATTTATTGGTTAAAACCACCACACGATTGATGAAGTTCCCAAAAATTGCAACTAACTCATTGTTGTTTCTTGCTTGAAAATCAGCCCAAGTAAAATCAGTATCCTTGCTCTCAGGTGCTGTGGCACAAAGTGCGTATCTTAATGCGTCTTGTTTCCCTTCAAAACCCTCTAAATATTCATGTAACCAAATTGCCCAATTACGAGAAGTAGAGAGTTTTTCTCCTTCTAAATTTAAGAATTCATTAGCTGGAACATTAGTTGGTAAAATATAATTGCCATGAGCTTTTAGGATAATTGGGAAAATAATACAATGAAAAACAATATTGTCTTTTCCGATAAAATGTATAAGTTCAGTTTCATCATTTTTCCAATAATCTTCCCAGTTTTTATTATTTTCCTTTGCCCATTGCTTAGTTGCTGATATGTATCCAATTGGCGCATCTAACCAAACATAAAGCACTTTTCCATCAGCATCTTTTACAGGGACTTTTACTCCCCAATCCAAATCACGAGTCATTGCTCTTTCTTGTAATCCTCCA
This sequence comes from uncultured Weeksellaceae bacterium, assembly GCA_964452095.1. Classification (GTDB taxonomy): domain Bacteria; phylum Bacteroidota; class Bacteroidia; order Flavobacteriales; family BACL11; genus DUAL01. The sequence goes on along the minus strand of CAYVKX010000042.1, from coordinate 9,664 downwards.
TCAATCCATGATTTACATTGCCCAATTACCCGACTTCTACATGCTTTTGATTTATGATGATTTTCTCCTTGCAAAATCCCATCTTCTATCCAAGGTTTAAGCCATTGTTCATGATCTTGCATTGGTAAATACCAATGAGATGTTTCCTTTTTTATGGGCGCGTTTCCGCTTAAAGTAGATTTTGGATTTATCAATTCTTCAGGGCTAAGAGCTGAACCGCATTTTTCACATTGATCGCCATAAGCACCTTCAGCATCACATTTCGGGCATTGCCCAGAAATATATCTATCAGCTAAAAACTGCTTGTTTTCTTCATCATAAAATTGCTCAGAAGTTTTTTTTGTAAACACTTTTTTTTCTTCCAAAGTATTGAAAAAATCTTGTGCAGTTTCATGATGCAATTCATCTGATGTTCTGTGATAAATACTAAAATCTATCCCAAAATCAGCAAATGCTTTTTTGTTAATGTTATGGTATTTATCTACAATTTCTTGCGGACTAACTGCCTCTTTTTTAGCACGCAAAGTTATTGCTGCTCCATGCTCATCCGAACCACAAACAAAGGCAACATTATGTCCTTTTCCTTTTAAATATCTAACATAAATATCGGCTGGTAAATAGGCTCCTGCAATGTGCCCAATGTGTAAAGGCCCATTTGCGTAAGGTAGTGCAGATGTAACTGTGTATCTTTTTGTGCTCATTTCTCTTAGAAAAAATTATTTTCGCAAAGATAAGTTTTAGTTGTTAGATATTAGATTTTAGGATTAAGATAATTAGAAATGAGAATATGAAGATCCCTGAAAGTTTGAAAAAAGGCGATAAAATTGGCATAATTTCTACTGCTCGAAAAATTTCTTTGGAGGAGTTGACCCCAGCAATAAAAATATTGGAGATTTGGGGATTAAAAGTTGTTTTTGGAGATAACTTATTCTCATCTGATAATCAGTTTTCGGGAACAATTAAGCAGAGAACTGCTGATTTACAAACAATGATTGATGATGAGAATATTAAAGCTATAATGTGCGCAAGAGGAGGTTATGGTACAGTTCAAATTATTGATAATGTTGATTTTTCTAAGCTTATAAAAAATCCAAAATGGATTATTGGATATAGTGATGTTACTGTTCTACATTCTCATTTGAATAATTTAGGAATTGCTACTTTGCATGCAACTATGCCGATTAATTTTGCAAAAAACACTTCAAAATCTTTGAAAAGTTTGGAAAATGCACTTTTTGGAAAAGAAAATATTATTCAATGTAATCCTCATAAATTTAATAAAGAAGGAAAAGTTGAAGGTAAAATTGTGGGTGGCAACCTCTCTATTTTATATTCTTTATTGGGGTCAAATTCTGATGTAAATACAGATGAAAAAATATTATTTATTGAAGATTTGGATGAATATTTATATCATATTGATAGAATGATGATGAACCTGAAACGCAATGGAAAGTTCACAAAACTAAAAGGATTAATTGTTGGTGGTATGAGTGCTATGAACGATAATGCTATTCCTTTTGGGAAATCGGCAGAAGAAATAATTTTAGGGCATACTAAAAATTATGATTTTCCAATTTGTTTTAACTTTCCATCAGGACATTTAGACGATAATAATGCCATTGTTTTTGGTGTAAGTTCTCGCCTTATTGTTACTGAAAAAAAAGTAACATTAACTTATCCTTATTAAACCAATTCCTAATTGAAAAACTGTATTTTCGCATCTCATGAAGAAGATTAGAAATTTTTGCATTATTGCCCATATCGACCATGGGAAAAGCACCCTAGCCGATAGATTGCTGGAAGTAACTGGTACGGTTACCAAAAGAGATGCACAGGAGCAACTCTTAGATAATATGGACTTGGAACGAGAGAGGGGAATCACCATAAAAAGCCATGCCATGCAAATGGGATATAATGGCTACACTCTCAATTTGATTGACACTCCAGGGCATGTCGATTTTTCTTATGAAGTTTCCCGTTCTATTGCCGCTTGTGAAGGGGCATTACTAATTGTAGATGCAGCCCAAGGAATTCAGGCACAAACCATTTCTAATTTATATTTGGCTTTGGAGAATGATTTAGAAATTATTCCTGTAATAAATAAAGTAGATTTGCCCTCTGCCGAACCAGAAGTAGTTGCCGATCAAATTATAGATTTGATTGGATGCTCGCAAGAAGAAATAATACAAGCAAGTGCAAAAACAGGAATTGGAATTGAGGATATACTAAATGCAATTATTGAAAGGGTTCCAGCTCCTATTGGAAATAAAAACAAGCCCCTACAAGCCATGATTTTTGATTCAGTTTACAATCCCTTCAGGGGAATTGAGGCCTATTTCAAAATCTTAAATGGAGAAATAAAAAAAGGAGATAAAGTAAAATTTATCGCAACAGGAAAAGAGTATTATGCGGATGAAATTGGGGCTTTGAAATTCAAACAAGAACCAAAAAAAGTAATGAGCACAGGAGAGGTTGGTTATATTATTTCAGGGATAAAGGAAGCGAAAGAGGTGAAAGTTGGGGACACAATTACAACAGTTGAAAATCCTGCAACTGAAGCAATTCAAGGTTTTGAAGATGTAAAGCCAATGGTTTTTGCTGGAATTTATCCAGTGGATACGGATGATTATGAGGAGCTTAGAAATTCTATGGAAAAATTGCAGCTCAATGATGCCTCACTTACTTATGAGCCAGAATCTTCCTCTGCTTTGGGCTTTGGTTTTAGGTGCGGATTTTTGGGGATGCTCCATATGGAAATTATTCAGGAAAGATTGGAAAGGGAATTCGATATGACGGTAATTACAACCGTGCCGAATGTTTCCTATTTTGCCTATACAACTAAGGGAGAGAAATTGGCGATTCATAATCCTTCTGATTTGCCAGACCCAAGTATTTTGGATTATGTAGAGGAGCCGTATATTAGAGCTCAGATTATTACAAAATCCGATTTTGTCGGTCCAATAATGACGCTTTGTATTGAAAAAAGAGGAGAACTAAAAAACCAGGTTTACCTTACCACTGATAGAGTTGAGCTCTCTTTTGAAATGCCACTTGGCGAAATTGTTTTTGATTTTTATGACAAACTAAAAACCGTTTCAAGAGGATATGCTTCTTTTGATTATCAACCGTTAGATTACAAACAATCTAATTTAGCAAAGTTGGATATCCTTTTAAATGGTGATCAAGTAGATGCTCTTTCGGCACTTATTCATAGGGATCATGCCTATACTTTTGGTAGAAAAATTTGCTTAAAATTGCGGGAACTTATTCCAAGACAGCAGTTTGATATTGCTATTCAATCGGCAATTGGCTCTAAAATTATTTCTAGGGAAACGGTAAAAGCCCTCAGAAAAGATGTAACGGCAAAATGCTATGGAGGAGATATTACTCGGAAAAGAAAACTTTTGGAAAAACAGAAAAAAGGGAAGAAAAGAATGAGGCAAGTAGGAAATGTTGAAATTCCACAAAATGCATTTATGGCGGTATTAAAATTGGATAGTTAAAATAGATATTAGTAATTAGTAGTGAGATTTGAGACAAAAAACAACAACCAAAAACTAAACTATGGGAAGAGCATTTGAATTCAGAAAAGCAAGAAAAATGAAAAGGTGGTCGAAAATGGCCAAAACTTTCACTAGAATTGGAAAAGATATTGTTATTGCTGTAAAAGATGGTGGAGCAAATCCAGAAACAAATGCTCGGCTAAGGCAAGTAATTCAAAATGCTAAAACGGCAAATATGCCAAAGGAGAATGTGGAACGCGCCATCAAAAAAGCAAGTGGAGCAGATGCTACCAACTATACTGAAATGAGTTTGGAAGGATATGCTCCACATGGAATTGCTGTCTTTTTGGACTGCACTACCGATAATAACAATAGAACGGTTGCGGATGTGCGTTCTTATTTTAGTAAATGTGGTGGACAATTGGGGACCAATGGCTCATTAGAATTTATTTTTGATAGAAAAGGAGTTTTTACAATTTCGCCAGAGCAAATAACAATGGAAGCAGAAGAGTTGGAGATGGAATTAATTGACGGAGGTTTGGAAGAGTTGGAGCAAGATGAAGAAGCAATAACTATTTATTGCAATTTCCCAGAATTTAGTAATATGCAAAAATGTTTGGAGAATTTAAATATTGAAATTCAAAATTCTGAATTGCAAAGAATCCCAAATACTATAAAAACAATTAGTGCTGAAGATGCTAAATTGGTGTTGAAATTGTTAGATTTATTGGAAGAAAATGATGATGTGCAACAGGTGTTTCATAATATGGAGTTAACGCAGGAAATCTTAAAAGCAATGGAAGAATAATGGATTTTATTTGTGTAAACGAACATATCACTCTTTCAGAAATCACATCAAAAGATATTGATGCTTTTATAGAATATCTTAATGATAAAGATATTTATAAAAACACTCTAGCTATACCATTCCCTTACACAAAGAAAGATGGAGAGTGGTTTATTAATTTTGTGCAAGAAAATAAAAAGAAGAATGGTAAAATAGTTAACTGGGCAATTAGAAATAAAGAAGGAAAACTAATTGGAGTTGTAGGATTTCATGATGGAGTTGAAGGACATAAGGCTGAAATAGGCTACTGGCTTGCTCAATTATATTGGAGTAAAGGCATTATGACAGAAGTAGTAAATAAAGTATGTGAAATTGGCTTTAATGAGTTTGGGCTAAACAGAATTACAGCTACTATTTTTGAACACAATATTGGATCTGTAAGAGTAGTGGAGAAATGTGGCTTCACTTTAGAAGCTGACTGCTTAAAAAAGCATTACAAAAAAGATAGGAAAACAATTAACGGAAAATTATATGCAAAAACGAATTAAAAAATGAATGTATTAATACTAGGAAGTGGAGGAAGAGAGCATGCATTTGCATGGAAAGTATCGCAAAGCAGTTTGTGTAAAAAATTGCTAATTGCTCCAGGAAATGCTGGAACTAGTGAATTAGGGACTAATATTGATATTGGTGTAAATGATTTTGAAAGCATCAAAAAATTAGTTTTGGAGCAGGAAATTGATATGCTTATTGTGGGGCCAGAAGATCCGCTTGTAAACGGTATTTTTGATTTCTTCCAAGGGGATGAATCCTTAAAAAACACAATAGTAATTGGGCCTTCAAAAGAAGGAGCAAGATTGGAAGGGAGCAAAGAATTTGCCAAAGAATTTATGCAGAAATATGATATCCCAACTGCAAAATATCAAGCTTTTACAAAAAATAATTTGGAGGATGGTTATGCTTTTTTAGAAAGTTTGGAAGCTCCTTATGTTTTAAAGGCAGATGGCTTGGCGGCAGGAAAAGGCGTTTTGATTTTGGAGGATTTGGCAGAAGCTAAAAAAGAGTTAAGAGCTATGGTTGCAGATGCTAAGTTTGGAAAGGCAAGTACAACAGTTGTAGTTGAAGAATTTTTAAGCGGTATTGAGCTTTCCGTTTTTGTACTCACGGATGGTAATTCCTATAAAATTCTGCCTTCTGCAAAAGATTATAAAAGGATTGGAGAGGGAGACACCGGGCTTAATACCGGTGGAATGGGGGCCATTTCTCCAGTGTCTTTTGCCGATAGATTTTTTATAGAAAAAGTGGAAACGGAAATTATAAAACCGACAATTCAGGGGATAAAAGAAGAGGGAATTATTTATCACGGATTTATTTTTATCGGGCTTATTGTAAAGGGAAATGACGCCAAAGTAATTGAGTATAATGTGCGTATGGGCGATCCAGAAACGGAAGTTGTTGTGCCAAGAATAAAATCGGATTTGTTGCATTTATTCAAAGGAATTGGAGACGGAACTTTTAGTGAAAAAGATTTGCATATTGATGAGGATACTGCCGCAACTATAATGCTAGTTTCGGGTGGTTACCCTGAAAAATACGAAAAAGGAAAAGAAATTTTTGGTTTAGAAAATGTGGAAGGAAGTATCGTATTTCATGCAGGGACGAAAAATGAAAACGAACAATTAGTAACTAATGGGGGGAGAGTTTTGGCTATTACTTCATTAGGTGGAAATATAGAAAAAACACTTTCAAAATCTTTTGCTAATGCTAAAAAAATTAACTTTGAAGGGAAGTATTACCGAAAAGATATTGGCTTTGATTTATGATGAGGCGTGCTCCTTACCATCCCTTTTGTGCTTAACCATTTTTGATGTCCAAACAACTAAAAAAACAAAAATAACCAACATATAGAAATAATTAATCCCATCTCCAATTGCTGGCATAAATTCAAAAATTGACTCAAAAAAATCACCGATACCGTACCAAATTTTATTCATTGTATAAATTTAAAATTGCTCGGCAAAAGTAACTATTTTATAAATAAATGCTCCTAAAAAAACTAAAAACTGCAAGTTCGATAGCAATTATACTTTACATTGCTTTTGCTATCTTATTTTGGTATTTAGCAATTTTCACAAATACTCTTTCCGAAATTTACACTCACCCCTTTTTCTCTGCAACAACTATTTTTATTTTAGGGCTTATTCTCCCTCTTTTACAATCGGTAGGGCTTAATAATTTGATTTATGAAAAAGATGTCATCAAAAAAAGCAGTTTGGTTTTGGCTCCTGTTTTTTTATTGCTTAGCACACCTTTTATTTCTTCAGTTGATGGTTGGATTATTTCCTTTTTCTTGCTTTTTTATCTTAATACTTTGTTTTCCTCCTATCAAAAAGAAAGCCCTTTTACCCAGGGGTTTAATGCTAATTTTCTTTTAGCGATTCTTGCTTTATTTTATCCTAATATTCTGCTACTATTTCCTTTAGTAATTATTACTTTTATTAGTTTTAGTAATTTAAGTTGGAGAAGTATTCTTATTTCCTTGATAGGGCTTGCTCTTCCTTTTATTTTTTATCAAATTTTTGCTATTCTTTTTGCTATTTCTTTTTCATTTTCTATCCCTACATTTAAACTTATTTCTATAAGTATCCCGGCAATAACTGATTTAACTTATGCCCAAATAGCTTGGTATATAATAGTTGGAATCATAATTATTTTTTCTGCTTTTGAATTAGTATTTTGGATGTACAAAAAAAGCATTCGTTCTAGGAAGTCCTTTCTTATTATAGTGGCTTATTTTTTGTTGCTTTTATTTATCAATATTGAGGAATCTTATTTTTTATTGCTCACTCCTATAAGTATAGTAGTGGCGAATTTTTTTGTGTATTCTAAGCAAAAAAGATTAACTGAATTTTTATTCCTGCTTTTTGTAATAGCTTCTGTTTATTACAGAATTTCCATTTAAATATTTTACTTTTGCCTTAACTAAAAAAATGAAAAAATGAAATTTGGAGTAGTTGTTTTCCCTGGTTCTAATTGCGATATGGATATGGTATATGTGCTAGAGAGTATCCTTAAAAAGGAGGTGGTAAAGCTTTGGCATAAAGACACCAATTTACAAGAGGTAGATTTTATTATTTTGCCTGGCGGATTCTCTTTTGGCGACTATTTGCGCTCTGGTGCTATCGCCAAATTCTCTCCTATTATGAAAGAAATTATTGGCTTTGCAAATGCTGGTGGATATGTAATGGGTATTTGTAATGGCTTTCAAATTTTGTGCGAAACAGCTCTTTTACCAGGAGCACTTTTGCATAACACCAATCATAAATTTATTTGTAAAAATGTGCATCTAAAAACCATTTCGGAAAATACTATTGTAACTAATATGATTGGCGAAAAAGCAATAAAAATTCCTATTGCACACGGAGAGGGTAGATATTTTGCAGATGAAAAAACCATTGCAGAATTAGAAAATAACGATCAAATTCTTTTTAAATATTGTAATGAAAATGGTGAAATAACTAATGAATCAAATCCCAATGGATCTTTAAAAAATATTGCTGGCATTTGCAACAAAGATCGCAATGTTTTTGGTATGATGCCGCATCCCGAACGAGCTTCCGACATTGAACTTAAAAGTACAAACGGCAGAAAATTGTTTGAAAGTATTTTGTCAAAAGTTATTGCTTAAATAAAATAATTTTATTACAATCTGATTCTCTTTTTTCGCCCTCTTATACTCCTTTAAAAAAATCGACTTTTTTGCACATTTGTTTTTAAAATGTCTGCAAATAAAAAATAATAATGGTTGAAAAAGTTGTTAAAAAAACAATTTCAGTTGTTGTAAATACAGCCGTTTTCTTTGGTAAAATTGTATCAACCAATTTATAGCAAAATATACCTAATTTATAACCGAAAGAGAAAATGACAGTAAAAACCAAAGCCACAGGAGAAGTATTTGCCAAAGATGCAAACACAAAAACTTACACTTATAATAAAGTATTAAAAGAAAGTGTGAGCTATTTTAATGGAGATGAATTAGCCGCCACTACTTGGATGAACAAGTATGCTATGACGAATGAAAATGGCGAATTTGTAGAATTATCTCCAAATGATATGCACAATAGAATGGCTAAGGAATTTGCTAGAATTGAGGCGGACTAAAAATTAAAATTCAACCTAAATGGGAGTGCAAAATTCTTATCAAAATATGGGCAAACAAGAGGAGATTTAACAGAAGAGAAAATCTATAACTTATTTAAAGGTTTTGGCTACATCATTCCGCAAGGAAGCGTGATGAGCTCACTTGGAAATCACTACAAATTAGCATCATTATCTAATTGTATAGTAGTGCCAGAAATGCACGATTCTTATGGTGGGGTATTTTATACTGACCAACAATTAGCACAACTATTTAAAAGAAGATGTGGCGTTGGAGTCGATATTTCTAACCTCCGTCCTTCAGGAGCGAAAGTCTCTAATGCCGCAGGGAGTACTTCTGGGGCGGTATCTTTTATGAATCGTTTTTCAAACACAACAAGAGAGGTTGCTCAAAACGGGAGAAGAGGTGCTTTGATGCTTTCTATGGATATTGCACATCCTGATATAGAAGATTTTATTACTATAAAGCAAGATTTGCAAAAAGTAACTGGGGCTAATATTTCTGTTCGTCTTTCGGATGAATTTATGAACGCTGTTGTAAATAATACAGAATATACCCACCGATGGCCAATTGATTCTGATAACCCTAAATTTAGTAAGACTATCAAGGCAAGAGAACTTTGGGAGACTACAATAAAGTGTGCGCACAATACCGCTGAGCCTGGGCTTATTTTCTGGGACAGACAACATTGGTATTCCACTTCTTCTGTTTATCCTGGTTATGAAAATGCCTCTACAAATCCTTGTTCAGAAATTGCTATGCAAGGAGGAGATAGTTGCCGGCTGATTGCAATCAATCTGTTTAAGTTTGTAGAGAATCCTTTCACAAAGGATGCAAAATTCAATATGGATAATTTCTACAGAGCAACTTATGAAGGACAAAGATTGATGGATGATTTAGTGGATCTGGAAATAGAAGCCATTGATAGAATCTTAAAAAAAGTGGATGATGATGATGAGCCAGAAAATATTAAAGGTGTGGAAAAAGAAACTTGGGAGCTTCTATTAAAAACTGGCAAAGAAGGAAGAAGAACAGGTCTTGGATTTACTGCCCTTGCTGATATGGTAGCAGCCCTTGGCATGGCAATTGACTCTGACGAGGCTATTGCGAAAGTAGAAGAAATTATGAAAGAAAAATGTAGAGCTGAATTTGATAGTTCTATCGATATGTCACTTACCAGAGGTAGTTTTGTTGGCTTTAATGCTAAAATTGAAA
>CAYVKX010000041.1:0-18648 GCA_964452095.1 uncultured Weeksellaceae bacterium | reverse complement strand
TATCAACTATACTGCTGAATTACCTTTAGCACAAGGTATTAAGTTTGATTTGTAATATTTAATTCTTATAAATAAAAAAGGCAACCATTTGGTTGCCTTTTTTATTGAGTTTTAATTAGTTTATTTAGCCTTATCCACTATCAACCTTTCATCTCTATTAGCAAGTTCCCATGCTGTTAAAAATACCAATTGAGTAATTGTTTTTAGTTTTTCAAAGTCAATTTTATCAACCGTGTCGGTAGCTTTGTGGTAATCCTCATGCACACCATTAAAATAGAAAATTACTGGAATATTATTCTTAGCAAAATTATAATGATCTGAACGATAATAGTATTGATTAGGATCATCCTCTGCATTAAAAGTGTAATCTAAATCCAAACCAATATATTCTTTATTTACTTCTTCACTTATATTGTGGAGTTCTGTACTTAACATATCTGAACCTATTAAATAAACATAATTTGGGTCAGTATGGAAATCATCTAACCTTCCAATCATATCAATATTAAGATTTGCCACTGTATTTTCCAAAGGATAAATAGGGTTATCTGTATAGTATTTACTTCCTAAAAGTCCTTTTTCCTCACCAGAAACAGCCATTACTAAAATACTTCTTCTTGGCCCTTTTCCTTCTTTTTTAGCTAACATAAATGCTTCTGCAATTTCCATAGCTCCAACCGTTCCGCTTCCATCATCATCTGCCCCATTAAAAACAATACTATCATGCATTCCTAAATGATCATAGTGTGCGGTAATTACTACAATTTCTTCCTTTAAATCAGTACCTTCAATAAAACCAATAACATTTTCCCCTTTTATTATTTTTTTATTTCCAAAAAGTTGCTTTATAAAATTAACATCACAATCCTCACACTTACATATATGCCTACCTGATTTTACTTTAAATTTTTGGTAATATTTATTTCCTTTAAAAGGGGGTATTCCAATATTTATAAAGTGATTTTTAATATAGTCAGCAGCCATTTTCTGACCTCTTTTTCCTGTTTCTCTACCTTCTAAAGAGTCAGAAGCAAGAATTGTTAAATGTCTTTTTAAATCTTGCGAATTTATAGTTTCTGCATATTTTACATTTTCTTGAGAAAATGCTATAGTGGTTAATCCTATAAAAAGTATAAATAATATTTTTTTCATTCTTTTATTTTTTAGCAACAAGCAATTTTATTAACTCTATTTTTATGTCTTCCTCCTTCAAATTGTGTACTTAAAAAAATATCAACAATTGCAGTAACTTCTTCCCATTTTAAATGACGAGCTGGCATAGTTAGTATATTTGCATTATTATGTAAACGGGCTTGTTCTGCAATATGAGAATTCCAGCAAAGTGCAGCACGAATTCCTTGATGTTTATTGGCTGACATATTAATTCCATTTCCTGTTCCACAAAATTGAATTCCCAGTTCATTCTCATTTTTTTCAATAGATTCGGCAAGTTTATGTGCAAAATCAGGATAGTCAACACTATCTAATGAATAACATCCATAATCACTAATATTATATCCTTTACTAGATAAGTAGTCTTTTATTTTTTCTTTGTAATCATATCCTGCATGATCGCATGCTAATCCTATTTTCATAATTTATTGTTTTAACAGTCTGTTAGTAATTTATTTTTTATCTGTAGTGTTCTTTTTTTATTTTTCATCTTTTAGTAATTTATTTTTGTTAATAAAAAGTTGATTAGTTTTTATTTCTTAAAATGCAAATATTACTAAAAAATATAGGTATTACTCAAAGTTATTTGTCAAGTTTTTTTATTCTTTTTTCTTTCTAAAATATCAACCATTTATTAACCTTTATTTTTTTCAAAAACAAAAATACTTATTAAATTTTTTATGTTAATTATAAAATTAACAACTCAGTATTATTTGTTTAATTCTTTTATAACTAATTGTTTTTAAGTATTTTAATAATACTCTTTTTATTTATTTATTGTTAATTATTTCTTAATTATCTTATTTCCAAAAAACACTCATTTTATTTATTAACCAATCTAACACGCTATATATATAATTACTTTTCTTTTATTTAAAATTAAAAAACTAATATATTTTATATGTATAAATTAAAAGTTTGGAATTATTAAAATAAAAATTGTAATTTCACACCTTAATTAAAAAACCAAAAATCATGAATAAAAATTTATTATTAGCAGTATTAAGTATTTTTACTTTAACAACTTTTGCACAAACAACTGGCGGACCAGGACCTTATGGATATACTTGGACAAATAGTGATCACACCACTAATCCTGCAATTTACAATTGGATTGATATTGAGGCAGGAGAAAATTATGTAGACGGATTAGGAGATGATAATATTGTGGGACCATTTAATATTACTCCAGCTTTTAATTACTATTGGTATGATGTGGATAAAATATATATTGGATCGAATGGATATGTAGGATTTAAACCCGTTCAAATATCCTCTCCGTTTCCAACAATGCCAACTAATTCTTACGCAAAAAGCGAATTTATTGCAGGATTTATGTGTGATTTAAATTTTGCACCAGATACAATAACAGTTGCTGCTGGAGGAAGCACAGCTAATCCAGCAAGATGTTATTTTGAGGATTCTCCATCACAAACAGTAATTTCTTATATAAATGTTCCTTTTTGGATGGACCCATCATCTAATCCTATTTTCGGACAAGAGTGGACTGGGTATAATACCTTTCAAATTGTGCTAAATAAATTAGACTCTACAATTACAATTAATTATAAAGATAGAGATATTTGGGCAAGTACAAACGGAAACGATATTGAGGTTGGAGTTCAATCAAAAGTAGGATCTTTTGGATTACAACACTCTACAGGAACTTATTTTGATTATTTTTCTCCAAATGGAATGCCAAACGCTATAAGGTATGATTTACCATCAAGCCCTGGAGCAATTACTGATGTAGCTGTAAATTGGAATGATAATATTAATAATAAAGGAATATTTTTATCAGCAGATGGTGCGGACTATACTTTAAAAACAAATATTTTAAATGAAGGAAATACTACTTTTAATGGAGCCTCTATAATTTCCAACTTATCTCCACAATCTTCTCCACCAGCAGTATCGAACAATGCAACATTAAACCCATTGAATGCTGGGGCAGATACAACTTTTGTTTTTACCAATAAATTTTCTCCACTTTCATCTGTATTAGGGCCACACACATTTCTTACAATGTTAAGCGGAGCAACAGGAGATATGGACCCAAACAACAATACTTTAGAACAAGAAATAGTAGTAGTGGATACTACTCAAGCTCAGATTAATTTGACTTATGCACACACAGCCGGTGGAGGTGCAATAAATTGGTCGGGAGGAAATGGAGGGATTGCCGTTTATATTGAGCCACCCTTTTATCCTGCGGTAATTAAAAACACAAACTTTTATATAGATAATAATGCAGGAGGAGCAAGTTTTGATGCAAAAATATATGATGATAACGGACCAAACGGAACAGCAGGAACACTTTTAGATTCTGTAACCGTGCCTTCTGCAATGGTATTATCACCAGCTAATAATGTAGTCCCTTGTGCCTCTCCAGATACAATATATAGTGGTGGAGTGTATGTACTTTGGTATATGGGTGCTGCAGGAATTGGTTTAGGAAAGGATATAACACCACCAATTTCTGGACAAACATATGAAGTACTAAGTAATTTTTGGGCAACTTATAGGGATGTAGAAAATGAAGATTTCTTTATTTCCATTGATATTGAAAAACTACCTCTTGCTGATGATGTTGGGGTTACCACTATTGTGAATCCTGTAAATAACAGTACACTTTCCTCTTCACAAAATGTAGAGGTAATAATTGAAAATTTCGGACTTAATACTACAACTCCTTTTGATGTTAGTTATCAGTTTAACTCAGGAGCAACAGTTACAGAAACAGTTAGTACGCCAATTAATTCTGGGGCAACTTACAATCATATTTTTTCAACCCCAATAGGACCAATGAGTGTTGGTTCACCAGCAGCACAGCTTTGTGCTTGGACAAGTTATACTCCAGACCCTAATAGCACTAATAACCAAACATGTAATAATATAATCGCTCCAACAACAGGAGTGCAAGAGCAAGAAATTACTAAAATTATGGTTTATCCAAACCCAACAAATGGAAAGTTATATTTTGAAAACATTCCTGAAGGAAGGGTGCAAATTAATATATTTGATGTAAGTGGAAAAGAGTGTTATAAATCAGAAAATATGAGTAGGAAAACGATAGATGTTTCTTTTTTCTCTAATGGAGTGTATCAAATAAAATTAGAAGGAAAAGATTGGGTGTGGAACAAAAAATTGATTAAACAATAGTAAAATTAAGTTGTCTTTTTTCCAAATCGGCTGACTTAACTTTAATCTTAACTTTTTGCCCTAATTGGTATTGAACATTAGTTTCTTTTCCAGTTAGGGCAAATTTTTTCTCATCAAAAATAAAGTAATCCTTTTTTAAACTTTTTATTTTTACGAGTCCCTCACAACTATTTTCAATAATTTCAATATATAATCCCCACTCAGTAACTCCAGAAATTATTCCAGCAAAAACCTTACCAATATTGGGTTGCATATATTTTACTTGCATATATTTTATAGAATCTCTTTCGGCCATAACTGCACTTTTTTCCATTTCAGAACAATGCTTACAAACATCCTCTAAAACAGGGGCATCTACCGATTTTTCTCCAGCTAAATATTTTTCTAATAACCTATGTATAATCAAATCAGGATATCTTCTAATAGGAGATGTAAAATGAGAGTAATAATCAAATCCTAAACCGTAATGCCCTATATTGTTGGTGCTATAAACCGCCTTTGCCATAGATCTAATAATTAATTTTTCAATCATATCTTCTTCTGCTCTTCCTTTTATTTTTGTATGCAAACCGTTAAGCGAGCTAACTAATTTACTTTTAGAAGAAGTATTAATATTGTGTCCAAAAGTTTTAACCAAACTAGCCAAAGCAGAGATTTTATCGGTATTTGGAGTGTCGTGAATTCTATAAACAAAAGTTTTTGCAGTGCTGTTGTTTTTAGTTTTCCCAATAAATGTAGCAACCGTTTTATTAGCAAGCAGCATAAACTCCTCAATCAGGTGGTTGGTATCTAAAACAGTTTTTGAATAAACATCAATAGGAAAACCATTTTTATCTAATATAAATTTTGTTTCAGAGCCTTCAAAGTTAAGAGCACCCATTTCAAAACGCTTTTTTCTCATTTTTTCCCCAAGAGAATCTAAGAGTAAAAGTTGCTCGGAAAACACCCCTTTTTTCTTATCAATAACATCTTGAGCTTCTTTATAGGTAAAACGCTTATTGGAGTGAATAATAGTTTTCCCAATCCAAAAACTAAGCATTTTTGCGTTTTTATCCATTTCAAATAAAACAGAAAAACACAAACGATCTTCATTGGGACGCAAAGAACAAATATTATTGGAAATAATTTCTGGGAGCATAGGCACAACCCTATCCACTAAATAAACAGAAGTGGCTCTTTTTTCCGCTTCCAAATCCAAAATATCGCCCTTTTTTACAAAATGACTAACATCAGCAATATGCACACCAATTTCCCAATTTCCATTTTTCAATTTTTTCACAGAAAGGGCATCATCAAAATCTTTTGCGTCATCTGGGTCGATAGTGAAAGTGTCCACACCCCTTAAATCCTTTCTGTTTTTTATTTCTTTTTTGGATATGGTTAAGGGGATTTTTGTGGCAGCAGAATCAACTTTCTGAGGAAAATCTGGCGACAAATCATAATCGTACAAAATAGAATGAATTTCTGTGTCGTGATTGTTCGCCTCACCAATTATAGAGACAATTTTTCCAACAGGATTTTTATTACTTTCTGCCCAATCCACTACTTCAACTAAAAGTTTTTTTCCTTCATATTCTTTCTTTACTTTTTGTTTTGGAATAAAAATATCAAAAGGGATTTTTTTATTGTCAGGAATTAGAAAAGAAAACCGAGAATCAATTTCTAATACTCCAACAAAAGTTGTTTTCTTTCTGTTTAAAACCCTTAAAACCTCTCCTTTTTTTCTTCCCTTTTTTTGAGGAAAAACAAGCACATTAACCTTATCACCAACCAAAGAAAATTGACTATAATCCAAAGCAATAGAAACCTCTTCACCATCATCTGTTATAGCTAAAGCACCTCTAAAAGAAACTGATTTTATAACAGCAGTTTTTTCAGTAGAATGTTCTGATAATTTATACTTTCCAGGACGAACTTCAACAATACTTCCGTTTTTGCAAAGTGAGACCAAAACCCCAACAATTACCGATTTTATTTCTGGACTTTTACCACCAACTAACTTGTAGATTTGTTTGTAATTAAAGTTTTTATATGGTTCTTCCCGAAAAACACTCAACACAACATCTTGCAACTCTTTTTTATTATACGGTTTGTTTGTAAACTTTCCCTTTTTTCTTTTCTTCATCTATCATTTTTGTAAGTGGCGAAATTAATGTTAATTTTGCTTGTAAATGAAACAATCTAAACTACTAATACTAACAACTGTTGTTTGCTTCTTGTTTGTATATGGTTGTAAAAGTAAAAGTGAATGCCCAGCTTATGATGAGCCCTCAAGTAAAAATGAGAAAAAAGAAGGAAGTAAATACAAGCTAATTTTACTAAAAGACGGTAAAAGAATAGGAAAAAGCAGCAAAAAAAGAAACAAAAAAGCCCAACAAAAACTATTCAAAAAGAAGGTTGTTCCCTAAAACCAACCCTCAAGATTGCATTTAACTTCAATTTTATTTTTCAAACTATCAGTAAGATTAGGGAAAAAATCAAGCCCACTTATTTGCTCAATAGAATCAATGCAAACTACAAAATCAGAAAGCGTTCCAGTGTTTTTAGTGTTTTCCAGCAAAAAAGCCACTGAAGAAAAATCACTTTTATCCAAAATAATCTTGTAAAAATATTTAGGAACACTTATATCTGAGCTAGAAAGTTTAGTTAAACTATTAGATAAAACACCACCCACAACCACAATCAGTTCCTTTTTTTCTTTCACCCAATTTCGCACTAAAGATTCGGATTTTCGCCACAAACCATAGCGATTAAAATAAGGGTTTTGAGGGGAAATATTACTCATAAAAAAAGTTTCATCCATAGCTTTTTGGCTCCACTTCATATCAGCAGCCGGAAGCAAATGTCCCCTGTCAAACCCAGAATTTTTATAATCATAATAAGATGCAGACCCTGTACTAACAAGCGAGTCTTTTGAAAAGTAGTTTTTTCTTGTGGCACTTCCCGTAATCATATTGTCGTTTAAAACATAATAAACCCAAGCAGCTTGCTCGTGATTTTCATTGTAGCATAAAGTAAAAAAAGAGTGGTTTACCCTCTCACAACCCACACTACACAAAGGTAAAAAATCATAAGAAATTGAAGGGTTTTGGTTTTTTGGCTTCAAGTTTGAAAACAGCAAAACAACAACAAACAAACCAAAACTAATAAGGAGTAGTTTTTTCATAACTAATAGTTGTAACGAATTAAAAAAAGCGTTCGTACAACAAATATATGAAATTCAAAAATGAAAACAGTTGTCAGCATATTATTAGCACTTTTCTCCACCATATTATTTGGGCAAAACGAAATATGGAAAGTATATAATAGTGCAAGCAGCAAACTTCCAGACAACAAAATAACAGCAGTAATTATTGATAAAAACAATAAAAAATGGATTGCAAGCCAGGAGGGACTGATTGTATTTGACGGAAATAATTGGAAAATATTTACAACAAAAAACAGTCCACTTCCATCTGATAGAGTTTTAAGTATTTTAGAAGAAAACAAAAGTATTTGGATAGGAACAGTGGCGGGATTGGTACAAATAACAGAAGATAAATGGAAGGTTTATAATACAGAAAACAGCCAACTTCCTTCTAATAAAATAAGAAAAATAGTAAAAGATAATTCAGGAAATATTTGGTTAGCAACAGAAAAAGGATTGGTAAAATATAATGGAAACAATTGGACAACCATCAACAAGAAAAACAATAAAATAAAAGATGATAATTTCATATCACTAGCTGTTGATAGAGAAAACAATGCTTGGGCAGGAACAAATAGCGGACTAATTTTCATTAGAAAAAATAAAATAAGAGAATACAACAGTAAAAACTCTCCTTTGTCAGACAATCATATTTGGAGTTTAACAGTAGATAAAAATAACACAAAGTGGATTGGAACCAAAAAGGGATTAGTGTGTCTATCAACAGAAAATTGGAAAATATTTACAGACAAAAATTCTGATTTACCAAGCAACATAATAAGTTCTTTAGCTTCTGATGATTATGATAGAATTTGGATTGGAACAGAAGAAGGGATTTCTTCTTTTGATGGATTAGAATGGAAGCTATACAAGGCCACAAAAAAGAAAATGAACCACTACAGTATTTATATTGATGAGAATGATAACAAATGGGTTGGAACAGAAAAAGCACTTTTAGTATTAAATCAAGATGGTGTAAATATAAAAACTAAGCAACTAAAAGAGGAAATAGTTTTTGAGGCCACTAATAATATTTCGGAAAATAACACAAAACTTACTTATTACTTGCCAGAAGCTACAAAGGTAAGTATCAAACTTTATACTTTTCAAGGGAAAGAAGTAGCAACAATTTTTGAGGAAACAAACCTCAAAGGCCAACATCAATTTTATTACAACACCCAACATCTATCAAACGGAACCTACTTTTGCCAATTCCGCACAGATGAAAGTAAGAAAATGCAAAAAATTGTGGTAATGAAATAAAATCAGATTTGGTTAATACGCAAAAAACCCAGCCAATAATTAGCTGGGTTTTTTGTTGCTCCCCCTCTAGGACTCGAACCTAGGACCCTCTGATTAACAGTCAGATGCTCTAACCAGCTGAGCGGCTAATATTCAACCACTTAAGCTAAAATAATTTATTAACTGACCGAGTATTGACTATGATTTTAAACTATAAATATGATTTATAAAAGGGATTAAAATTTCACCTAGTTACTAGGTAAAGCAACCCTTGTAGATGCGTTTTAAAGTACAAAGAATATTTTAAATGACAAACATATTTTCTATTTTTCATTCTGCTTTTTCGTTTAAAATATGGGTAACTTCATCCCACTTTCCTGTTAACGCAGAAAACCCCTCCTTTAATTTAAGTTTGTAAGTAAGGTCAATTTCAAAACCACTGTACTTTTTATAGTCCTTATTGTCTTCATCTCCAACAGCAAAACCAATTTTAATCCCTCTTCCATTTGCCTTGTGTAGGATTGCAGAAATATCAATTTTATAATTAAAATGTCTTAACATCAACTCTTCTTTTGCGAGCGAGTTACAATATTTAGGATTATTAACATAATCTATTAAGTCCTTATTTGACCTATTTCTAGTGCTTACAAAAGCGCTTAATCCAATCCAAGATTCTATTGTGTCGGATTTTTCATAATAAGTTAAGTAAGAATTAATTTGACTCATTATTAATTCATCTATTTTAGAGCAAAGGTTATAATTTGCTCTGAAAGCTGCATTTCTATTTATTTGTTCCAAAAAATGAACCCTATTACGGCTTGGAAGAAACTTCCCACTACGATTTTCACCTAAAGATTCAATAGCCTTTTCATAATTTTTATCACTACTTATATATAGATTAAATCTTTCATCTAACTCCCTTAAAATATATTCAAAATAGATTCTTTCTACAACAGTGTTTGTGGCAGCTTGATTGTAAAATAGTTCTATTAAATCAATATCAGAAATAACACCTAATTCTACTTGTAATTTCACTCTAAGGCTTCTCCAAAATTTATCACTAGAAGATAATTCAAAGTTCTCTAAATCAGAAAAAAACCTGTTCTCTTTAACATTAAAATTATCTGGAAATTTATAAATGGAACAAGATAAAATCGCTCCCGAATAAAGGCTAATGTGATACATTACCACTAATCTTTCTTTACTGAAAAACTTTCCAAAATCAATTTCACTAGGCCCAAGGTGTCCATAAATAAAAAAAATAATAGGTAATCGGTTTAATTCATTTGCGCCAAAAACATCTTCATCCACAATATCCGTATAAATATTAGCAACTCTTGGGAACTTGTAGTAGTCTACATTCAACATTTTTAATTTCAAGCCACTGCCTAAAAGGTATTTAAATGTTTTTTCATGTCTCATTGCTCTTCATTTTTAATCGTGCGTTATTTTATTTTTTAGTATAACCTCTCTTTCATTTGATAATTCTTGCGTTTTAATGAATCTCCAATTCAAAAAACAAGGTTCTTCATTAGTTCCAGGAACATTTGGATTCTGTATTCTAGCTAAATAAATAGCTTCACCATCTGGGTAAACACCTCTTACAGTATATGTATTATTTACTTTTGGAAATTGCTCCAAGTCTTTATCTGATTCAAGAAATTTATCATTTACACATATCACTTTATCTCCAATTTTAAAATTCATAGTTTTATTTTTTTAAAGGGTAACATTATAAATATCAGATTTATTTCTTTTGATATTAGGATAATGAAACCCTCCAGCTTGTGGGATTTGTTCTAAAAAATCAAAGCTTTTACACCCTTTTGGGAGACCTTCAAATACTAATGTAAATTTAATAGGACCTTTTGTCCAAGTTGGGAAAAGACTAACCCCTTCTGAATATACCAATTTGCAGATTGTATTATATCCATGAGGGATAAGAAAAGTGTGGTGTTGCCAAAGCCTGACAAAATCACCACATCTACAATGTATAATTACTTGCCCTTTTTCTTCTGACTTAATCTTAATTTGAATCTCTGTTTTACTTGCTTTTTTTGTTTTTAATTCTTCCATAATACAAATATTTAAGGTTAATAAACTCAATAATTTGCATTAAGAGAAACAAGCGATAAAGTACAAAGGATAAATTTGAACTTTGTTTGACATTTGATGCCCACATTGTTTTCCCACCGTGACGTTCCAGTTCGGTTGGAGGGTATTAAATACCTCTCGAAATGCGGTGCAAAGATAAGAATTATTTTTATACACACAAAACTATAATTGCCGCACAAACAAACAATGATAGTAATTTAAAATAGATTTAGTGCAGCTGTTTTTAAAGTACTGTCAGTAAATTAACTGACGTATAACTGACAGTAAACCCTCTTTTTTGTATATTTGTGAAGACTTAAGAGTTGAATACAAAAAAGGGGAGCTACTCTAGTAGCTACCCCTCCGTTTCAGTTGCTCCCCCTCTAGGACTCGAACCTAGGACCCTCTGATTAACAGTCAGATGCTCTAACCAGCTGAGCTAAGGAGGAGTGTTTTTCAAAAACGGCTGCAAAAATAGAAGAAACCTTTAAATAATACAATATATTTGCCGGAAAAAAGAAATGAGTATTTTAATTGTTGGAACAGTAGCTTTTGATGCCATAGAAACCCCCTTTGGAAAGGCAGATAAAATTGTGGGAGGAGCCGCCACTTACATTTGTCTTTCATCTTCATTTTTCACAAATAAACTAAATTTAGTATCGGTTGTTGGAGAGGATTTTCCAGAAGAAGCAATACAAATGCTAAAAAACAGAAAAGTAAATACTGCTGGTTTGCAAATTAAAGAGGGAGAAAAAACATTTTTTTGGTCAGGGAAATATCATAATGATATGAACACTAGAGATACTATTGATACTCAGCTTAATGTTTTAGAAAATTTTGACCCAATAGTTCCAGATGAATTTAAAGAATCAGAATTTTTAATGTTAGGAAACTTAATGCCAAGCGTGCAAAAAAAGGTGTTAGACCAAATGACAAAAAGACCAAAATTAATTGTTTTGGATACAATGAATTTTTGGATGGACCACTTTATGGATGATTTAAAACAGGCGCTAAAAGAAGTTGATGTACTTACAATTAATGATGAAGAAGCAAGGCAGCTTTCAGGAGAATATTCATTAGTATTGGCTGCAAAAAAAATTCAGGAAATGGGACCGAAATATTTGGTGATAAAAAAAGGAGAACATGGCGCACTTTTGTTTAATAAAGAAGAAGTGTTTTTCGCACCAGCCCTACCACTTGAAGATGTTTTTGATCCAACAGGAGCGGGAGACAGTTTTGCAGGCGGATTTATCGGTTATTTAGAACAAACCAAAGATATTTCTTTTGAAAATATGAAAAGAGCAGTAATTTATGGTTCTGCAATGGCTTCATTTTGTGTAGAAAAATTTGGAACTCAAAGATTGGAAGAATTAACAGAAGAAGATGTGGAAAGCAGGTTGCAAGAATTTGTTGATTTGGTCCAATTTGATATTTCTTTAGTAAGGAGTTAAAACAACTTATTCCCCCCAGCAACATTATTTTCGTACCACTGATCAATCAACAGGGTTTTGCTGTCAGCAGCTTGAACAGCTAAAGTATCGCACCTTTCATTTTCCTTATTGTTGGCATGTCCTTTTACCCACACAAATTTCACAGAATGCTTCCGATAAATTTTTAGAAAACGAATCCATAAATCTGGGTTTTTCTTTTTCCCAAAATTCTTTTTTTCCCAAGCAAAAACCCATTTTTTATCTACTGCATTTACCACATATTTTGAGTCGGAATAAACAGTAATAGAGCTACCATCTTTTTTTACACTTTCCAAAGCAATAATTACAGCTAAAAGCTCCATTCTATTATTTGTAGTAAGTCGAAATCCTTGCTTTAACTCTTTTCTGTGAGCACCACTCATCATTACAATTCCATAACCTCCATTCCCAGGATTTCCCTTAGCAGAGCCATCAGTATAAATTATAACCCCCATTAATTAAACAATACTTTTATGTTGGAGCTAAATAACTTAATTGCAATAGCCAATAAGATTATTCCAAATACTTTTTTCAAAATTGCAATTCCACCATCTCCCAACAAATTTTTGATTTTATTAGTGAGTTTTAGCACCATATACACAAATAAAATATTGATAATAATTGCGACCATTATATTTAAAGAAGCGTATTCGGCCCTTAAAGAAAGAATGGTAGTCATTGAGCCAGCCCCAGCAATAATAGGAAAAGCAAGTGGCACAATAGAGGCAGTTTTAGGGGGAGTTTCATCATTATTAAAAATTTTGACTCCCAAAACAAGTTCAAAAGCAATAGCAAAAAGCACAATAGAGCCGGCAACCGCAAAAGAATAAACATCAATTCCAATAAATAAAATTAGTTTTTCCCCAACAAAAAGGAACAACAGCATAAGCACCAAAGCCACCAAAGAAGCTTTTGCCGGAAAAACTTCTCCAGCTTTTTCTTTTATATCTAGGATAATTGGGATTGAACCAATGATATCAATTACAGCAAAAAGCACCATACTTGCTGATAAAATTTCAGTGATTGAAAAGTTCATTTTAAAACTATTTTTTTAATTACAGAAGGGAAATATTCGTATTCTAATTCATGTATTTTCTTTGCTAAAGATTTAGGAGTTTCACCCTTACTTACCTCACATTTTGCTTGAAAAATTATTTCCCCTTCATCATAGTTTTTGTTTACAAAATGAACAGATATTCCGCTTTCTTTTTCTTTATTTTCCAAAACTGCCCTATGCACATTTAATCCATACATTCCTTTTCCGCCATATTTTGGCAATAGTGCCGGGTGAATATTAATGATTTTATTAGGGTATTTTTCAAGCATTTTTTCAGGAATTTGTAGCAAAAAACCAGCCAAAACAATGAAATCTACTTTATATTTCGATAAAATTTCTTGTAAAAAATCAAAGCCAGATAATTGATTTTTAGAAAAAACAAAGACATCAACACCCAATTTTTTAGCCCTTTCCAAAACAAAAGCACCCACATTATTAGCTCCTATCAAAACCACTTCTACATCAGAAGAAGAGCAAAAATAATTACAAATATTCTCGGCATTAGAGCCAGAGCCAGAAGCTAGTATTGCAAGTTTTTTCATCCCTAGTTAATTTTTGCCAAAAATAGTATAAACAAATAGATGTTAAAATAGAAAATACTAAAGTTTGCAAAATCTTTATATTATAGTTTTCTTTGCAGATTATTAATTAAAAATTATTTTGATATGTCAGATGTAACTACAAAAGTAAAAGCAATTATTGTTGACAAACTAGGTGTTGACGAAAGTGAGGTAACCATTGAGGCAAGTTTCACTAACGATCTTGGTGCAGATTCATTAGATACTGTTGAGCTTATTATGGAGCTTGAAAAAGAATTTGATATTCAAATCCCAGATGATGAGGCAGAAGGAATTGCTACTGTGGGAGATGCTATTTCCTTTGTTGAAAAAGCACTGTAAGTAAACACAAATTTTATGCAAGCAAGACGAGTTGTCGTTACTGGTATAGGTGCGCTTACGCCTATAGGAAATAATCTGCAAGAATATTGGGAAGGATTAATTAGTGGAAAAAGTGGGGCCGCTCCAATTACTAATTTTGATGCCACCAATTTTAAAACAAGGTTTGCTTGTGAGGTAAAAGGATTTGAGGTTACCGATTTTATTCACAGAAAAATAGCGAGAAAAATGGATCCGTTTTGTCAGTATGCTATAGTTGTGTCTGATGAGGCAATTCAAGATTCATCATTAAATATTGAGGAAATTAATGTAGATAGAGCTGGGGTTATTTGGGGCTCAGGAATTGGAGGGATGAATACTTTTCAGCAAGAAGCTTCAAATTTTGCTACCGGAAACGGAATCCCAAGATACAGTCCATTTTTTATTCCTAAACTTATTTCTGATATTCCTGCTGGGCATATTTCCATAAAATATGGCTTTAGAGGCCCTAATTTTACTACCGTTTCTGCTTGTGCCTCTTCTACAAATGCACTAATTGACGCCTTTAATTATATCAAATGGAATAAGGCAGATATTTTTATTGCAGGTGGTTCAGAGGCTTGTATTTTTGAAACAGGAATGGGTGGTTTTAACGCAATGATGGCGCTTTCCACCAGAAATGATGATCCTCAAACAGCATCTCGCCCTTTTGATAAAGATAGAGATGGTTTTGTTATGGGAGAAGGAGCTGGAGCAATTGTTCTGGAAGAATACGAGCACGCCAAAAAAAGAGGAGCAACTATTTATGCAGAAGTAGTGGGTGGCGGATTAACGGCTGATGCACATCACATTACAGCACCACATCCTGATGGATTGGGGGCGTCAAATGTAATGCGACTAGCAATAGAAGATGCAGATGCAAAAGCGAGCGATATTGATTATATTAATGTGCACGGAACCTCTACTCCACTTGGAGATATTGCAGAAACAAAAGCAATTAAAACACTATTTGGAGAACACGCTTATAATTTGAATATTAGTTCTACAAAATCAATGACCGGGCACTTGCTTGGAGCTGCTGGAGTAATTGAGTCAATTGCTTGTATTATGGCGGTAAAAAACGATATTGTGCCACCAACAATCAACCACAAAACAGAAGATCCAGAAATTGATAATAAGCTTAACTTAACCCTAAACAAAGCAGAAAAAAGAACAGTAAACTATGCTTTGAGCAACACTTTTGGTTTTGGTGGGCATAACGCCTCAGTAGTATTTAAAAAAATATAGCGAATTTTTCTTGGGATCTACAAAAGTTATTTTTATGAAATCCTTAACACTAGATTATTTAGATGAGGTAGATTTTTTTGTACTGGCCATTAATAGCCATTCAAAAGGATATAAGTTGTGTTGGGAAATAAACCGAAAAATAGGATTGAATTTTATAAAAACCAAATACCACAAACCAGAAGGAACTTCTGGAGTAGAATTTAGCAGATTTACTTCTGAAAATAAAGATTTAGAAATTCAATATGATTTAATTTCTAATCATTCTAAAAGAGGAAATTTGCTTCCAAAATACAAGAATATCGATTACTTTTTAAAGATTCAAAATCCGTTTTGGGAAAAAGAAAAAGACGATTTTATGCAAAAAGCACGCCAAATCTCTGAAATTTTGTTGATTTTTGATTTCGATTTGGATAAAATTAATTCATTAAACCCATTTATTTTTGATGATAAGGAAAACTAAAATAATAGCAACAATTGGCCCTGCCACATCCTCAAGAGAGATGTTAAAAAAAATAATTCAAAGAGGTGTGAATGTGTGTCGACTGAATTTTTCTCACCTTGGGCATGAAGATGCAAAAGAAATAATATCGGACATAAAATCAATAAACCAAGAGTTACATGTGCACACTGCAATTTTAGCCGATTTGCAAGGACCAAAAATTAGAGTTGGAGAATTTAAAAATCCAATAAATCTTGTAAAAGGGAATGAAGTGATTTTTACTACATCAAAAAAGCAAAAAAATGCAATTTACATCAACTATTCTTCTTTAGCAAAGGATATGAAAAAAGGAGACAGAATTTTATTAGATGATGGAAAGATTGCTCTAAAAGTAACAGAAAGCAATAGTAAAAATACAGTAAAAACAAAAGTTGAATTTGGGGGATTACTTCAATCTAAAAAAGGAGTGAATTT
The DNA here is from genome assembly GCA_964452095.1 of uncultured Weeksellaceae bacterium. Lineage (GTDB taxonomy): Bacteria > Bacteroidota > Bacteroidia > Flavobacteriales > BACL11 > DUAL01. Next base: position 2,189 of record CAYVKX010000041.1, on the reverse strand, counting down.
GCCTGATACTAAAATCTCTATTCCATGTCTTACTACAAAGGACAAAAAAGACTTGGCCTTTATATTGAGTGAAAAAATAGAGTGGATAGGACTTTCGTTTGTTCGCTCGGCAGAGGATATAATAAAACTGAAAAAACTCATAAATAAAAATAAAAACTCAAATGCTAGGGTGGTTGCCAAAATTGAAAAACCTGAAGCAATAAAAAACATCAATGCAATTATTGAACAAACTGATGCTGTGATGGTAGCAAGAGGGGATTTGGGAGTTGAGGTTCCTCCGCACAAAGTACCTGTTTACCAAAAAATGGTAGTAAATAAATGTATAGCACAATCCAAACCAGTGGTGATTGCTACCCAAATGCTGGAAAGCATGACGGAAAACCCAGCCGCCACAAGAGCAGAGGTAAATGATGTGGCTAATTCAGTGATTGATGGAGCTGATGCGGTAATGCTTTCAGGGGAAACATCAGTAGGGAAACACCCAATAAAAACAGTGGATACTATGCGAAAAATCATTAGAGATGTGGAGGGGAGTGAGCATAATATCTCAAAGCAAGACAACACAAAAGACCCAGTAAAAAAAGAAAGGTTTTTATCATCATCTATTTGTTCAGCCGCTTGTCAAATTGCCGAGCAAACTAAAGCTAAAGCAATTATTACAATGACTTATTCTGGCTTTAATACTATAAAAACTTCAAGCCACAGACCGCACGCTTTTATCTATGCTTTTACCAATAACCACTCTATTTTAAATACACTTTCTTTGGTGTGGGGAGTGCAAGGATTTTATTATGATAGAGGTACAACTACCGATCAAACCATTAAGGAAACCAAAGAAATTTTGATTAAAAACAAACTGATAAAAAAAGGAGATTTAGTAATAAATGTGGCGAGTATGCCCGCCAATGAAAGGGGCATGACTAATATGATGAAAATAAGTAAAGCGTAAATTATGGGTAAAAAAATAAATACAAAATTATTAGCAGAAATTTGTAAGGTAGCAGGAGCACCAGGACACGAGCAAAAAATAAGAGAACTTGTATTAAGAGAAGTTGAAGGCTTAGTAGATGAAATTAAAATTGACAACATGGGAAATGTTGTTGCTATAAAAAAAGGAAAAGAAAGTAAAAAAGTAATGATTGGAGCTCATATGGACGAGATTGGATTTATTGTAACCCATATTAATGATAAAGGGTTTATCTATTTCCACACTTTAGGTGGTTTTGACCCAAAAACATTAACTGCACAAAGAGTAATTATACACGGAACGGAAGATATCATTGGGGTAATGGGAGGTAAGCCAATCCACTTGATGAATGCAGCCGATAGAGCAAAAGTACCTACTATTAAGGACTATTTTATTGATACAGGAAGATCAAAAGAAGATTTAGATAAGATTATTTCAGTTGGAGATACCATTACAAGAAGTAGTGAATTGATTGAAATGGGAGATTGTTTAAATTGTAAATCTTTAGATAATAGAGTTGCGGTTTTTATTTTAATTGAGATGTTCCGTGAGATGAAAAAAACTCCTCCTTATGATGTGTATGGAGTATTTACGGTACAAGAGGAAATTGGAATTAGAGGGGCAAATGTTTCTTCAATGGATATAAATCCTGACTTTGGTTTTGGATTAGATACTACTATTGCTTGGGACACTCCAGGAAGCACAAAGCAAGAACAAGTTTCTGCTTTGGGTGATGGGGCTTGTATTAAAGTGATGGACTCTGCTACTGTTTGTGACTACCGTATGGTAAAATACATGAAGGAATTAGCGAAAAAGAAGAAGTTAAAAACGCAATTGGAGATATTACCTGCAGGAGGAACAGATACAGCAGGAATACAAAGAATGAACCCAGGAGGAAGTATTGCTGGGGCGGTTTCTATCCCAACAAGACACATTCATCAGTCGATAGAAATGGTACACAAAGAGGATGTAAGAGGAGCAATTGATTTATTGCGCCACTCGGTAGAAAACTTACATACTTACGATTGGAGTTTTAGGTAATAAAAACTTAAAACAGTCGTTACAAAAATCAATTATGAAGAAAATAATCTTAGCAATATTCTTTTTGTTTTCACTTCAAGCAAAAAGCCAGGATAAAAGCAATTTTATTGAGTATTCAAATAAATTGATAGAGGTGTCAGGAACAGATTACATTATAGCAACAGTAAGTAATAAAAGTAAA
>CAYVKX010000040.1:0-18704 GCA_964452095.1 uncultured Weeksellaceae bacterium | reverse complement strand
ATCTTGATCAGTTTGTTGGTCAGTTCACAAAAGAAGTTAGCTTAGCTACTTATCCGAAAGGTGTTTACTTCTTAGAAATTACTACCGATAAAGGTGTAATTAATAAGAAACTAATCCTTCAATAAGAAGTTAGTTAATATAAACTAAAAAAGCCCCACCAATTTGGTGGGGCTTTTTTTATGCTTCTTTTCTTTCTTCTATTTCCTATGGTATATCCACTATATACTGATTTCAAACTTCTTTCTAAAATCCAATTTTTATCTTTACAAAATGGAATTCATCATCTTATTTATTGTAATTTATTATGCTTGGAAGTATATTTTAAAAGAGGGAGAGGAGTAATTTATTTGCCGATACAAAAGCGGGAAAATATATTCCCGAGCAAATCATCAGTAGTTACCTCACCAGTTATTAAACCTAAATGATAAAGTGCTTGACGAATATTTATAGATAGTAAATCACCGCTAATATCACTGTTTAGCCCTTCAATTACTGCATTTATTTCTGTTAGCGTTTTACTCAATTCTTCCCTATGTCGGCTGTTGCTTATTATTGTTTCGTCAGTAGAAATCGAACTATCTGTTACCTTAACAACTGTCTTTTTTAAATCCTCAATTCCATCTTTTTGTTTTGCAGAAATAAATAAATAACCTTTATTTTTCAAGGTATCAGAAATATTTGTGTTCAGATCAGTTTTATTTACTACTACAATCAATTTATTTTGAAGTTTGCTTTTGAGTTTATTAATCTCCTTTTCTTGGGGGTTAATATCAATAGTAGCATCTAGCAGATAAATCACTACTTTGGCTTTTTCTGCCTTCTCCAATGCCTTTTGTATTCCTATTTTCTCAATTGTTTCTTTTGTGTCTCTGATTCCGGCTGTATCAATAAATCGAAACTGAACTCCCTTAATATTTATCACATCTTCAATGGTGTCTCTGGTGGTTCCAGCAATTTCAGAAACTATGGCTCTCTCCTCATTTACTAAAGTATTAAGCAGTGTAGATTTCCCCACATTTGGAGCTCCCAAAATAGCTACAGGAATTCCGTTTTTGATGACATTTCCCATTTGAAAGGAGTCAATCAATTTTGTTAATTTTCCTTTTATTAATAAAAGTAATTCATTGAACTGCTCTCTATTTGCAAACTCCACATCTTCTTCCGAAAAATCTAATTCCAATTCTATTAATGATGCAAAATTAATGAGTTGTTCTCTCAAGATTTTCAAATCATTGGAGAATCCCCCACGCATTTGATTTATTGCAATTTGATGTGCTTTTTTACTCTCAGATGCAATCAAATCTGCTACTGCTTCTGCTTGTGAAAGGTCCATTTTTCCATTACTAAAAGCCCTTAATGTAAACTCTCCAGGGGTTGCCATTCTTGCGCCATTATCAGTGAGTAATTGCAATATTTTTTGTTGAATATATTTAGAACCATGACAAGAAATTTCAATAATATCTTCTCCTGTAAAAGAGTTTGGATTCTTAAAAATACTCAGCAGCACTTCATCCACAATTTCCTTTCCATTTTTTATAGTTCCAAAATGGATTGTATTGGGCTTTGCATCTGCTATATTTTTTGAAAAAATTGTATTGCAAATTTCAAATGCTTTACCTCCAGAAATTCGGATAATAGCAATAGCTCCCATCCCACTTCCTGTGGCTATAGCGCAAATAGTATCATTTCTTCCCAAATTTTTCATGCTGCAAAAGTATTTAAAATCCTTTGTAAAACGCTTTAATGTTCTAATTTTGCACACCAAAATAATAAACACTATGAGCGTATTAGTAAATAAAGATTCAAAAGTAATTGTACAAGGTTTTACAGGAAGTGAAGGAACTTTTCATGCCGAGCAAATGATAGGGTATGGAACTAATGTTGTAGGTGGAGTAACCCCAGGAAAAGGAGGGCAAACCCATTTAGGAAAGCCCGTTTTTAACACTGTAGAAGATGCAGTGAAAGAAGTTGGCGCTAATACTTCTCTTATTTTTGTGCCTCCAGCATTTGCAGCTGATGCAGTGATGGAAGCAGCACAAGCCGGAATTGCAGTAATCATCTGTATTACGGAAGGGATTCCTACTAAAGATATGATTATGGTAAAAGAATATTTAACCGATAAAGATAGTGTTTTGATAGGTCCGAACTGTCCAGGGGTTATTACGCCAGAAGAAGCAAAATGTGGTATTATGCCAGGATTTGTTTTCAAAAAAGGAAGAATTGGGGTGGTTTCAAAATCAGGAACACTAACTTATGAGGCAGCCGACCAAGTTGTAAAAGCGGGGATGGGAATTTCTACTGCAATTGGTATTGGTGGCGATCCAATTATTGGTACTACAACCAAAGATGCGATAGAGTTATTTATGAACGACCCTGAAACGGATGGTATTGTAATGATTGGTGAAATTGGTGGGCAATTAGAAGCAGATGCTGCAAAATGGATTCAAGCAAATGGAACTAAGCCAGTAGTTGGTTTTATTGCTGGACAAACTGCTCCTGCTGGTAGAACAATGGGACATGCAGGTGCTATTGTTGGAGGAGCAGATGATACAGCAGAGGCGAAAATGAGAATTTTAAGTCAATGTGGCGTAAATGTTGTTGAATCTCCAGCACAAATTGGAGCTAAAATGGCAGAGCTTATTGGGTAAAACAGAAGATAATGTGCTAATTTGATAATGTAAAAATGTAACAATGAAAAAAATAGTTGATTTTTTAATTAAGTGACTATCAAAAAAACTAACATCTAAAAACCAATAGCTAAAGCTAATAACCAAAAACTAACCAAATGAAATTATTAGAGAGGAAAACAGTAATTATAACTGGTGCCAGCAGAGGTATCGGAAAAGGGATAGCAGAAGTATTTGCCAAACATGGTGCAAATATCGTTTTCACTTACCACTCCTCTGATGAAAAAGCAAGAGCTTTGGAAAAAGAACTTTCTGCAAACGGCTGCAAAGTAAAGGGCTACAAATCGGATGCTGCCGATTTTGAGGCGGCCCAAAAATTAGCTACTGATGTAATGGTAGAATTTGGCTCCATTGATGTGCTTATCAATAATGCAGGAATTACAAAAGATAATTTGCTTATGCGAATGAGTGAGGAGGATTTTGATAATGTGATGAGGGTAAATATGAAGTCGGTTTTCAATCTTACTAAAGCCGTAATCCGCCCAATGTTAAAGCAAAGAAAGGGTTCAATTATTAATATGAGTTCGGTAGTTGGTGTAAAAGGAAATGCTGGACAAGCCAATTATGCAGCATCCAAAGCTGCAATTATTGGTTTTACCAAATCAGTTGCTTTGGAATTGGGCTCTCGAAACATTAGATGCAATGCCATTGCTCCTGGCTTTATTGAAACTGAAATGACAGATGCATTAGCAGAGGAGCAAGTACAAGAATGGCGAAATTCAATCCCACTAAAAAGAGGTGGAACTACAGAAGATATTGCCAACGCCACTTTGTTTTTGGCTTCTGATATGTCCGCTTATATTACAGGGCAAGTAATGAATGTTTGTGGCGGAATGTTAACCTAAATAGATGTTTGGTGTTAGCACAAATTTACCTTTCGGATTAAGCGTTTTCGCTTTACTAATAGGGCTAATATATGCCTACTTTTTGTATAAAAAAGAGGATAAGATTGATAGTATTTGGCTAAAAAGAATTCTCTTTTTCTTTCGGTTTTTAACAGTTTCATTTCTCTGTTTTTTGCTTCTTACGCCACTTATCAAATCTTTTATTAAGCAAAAAGAAAAGCCAATTCTTATTATAGCCCAAGATGCTTCTTCCTCTTTAAAAGATTATAATATTTATAATGATTTATCTATTTTAGCAGAGCAAACAATGGAAGATTTTGATGTTTTTTCTTTTCATTTTGATGAATCGATTAAAGAAGGTTTGATTAATGAGATAAATGGCTTACAAACTAATTATGCCAATCTTTTTGATGGATTGGAAAGCCGATTTTTAAATAGAAATGTAGCGGCTATGATTATGGCAACTGATGGGCTTTATAATGTAGGCGAAAATCCAATTTACAAGCCAAATACTACTACTATTCCTATTTACTCTATTGCTTTGGGCGATACTATTCAAAGGCAGGATTTGCTAATAAAAAATGTAAATAATAATGAAATTGCTTTTTTGGGAAATGATTTTCCTGTTGAAGTTTTGATAGAAGGATTTCATTGTGAAAATGCAGTGATAGAGTTAAAATTGTATGATGGGAAATCACTTTTGCATAAGCAAAATATAAAGATTAATAAAGAACATTTTCAGCAGAAAGTACCACTAAAAATATATGCCAAACAAAAAGGTCTGCAAAAATACACTTTACAACTTGGTAGCTTGGAGAGTGAGAAAAATAAAGCAAATAACCGCTATGATTTTTTTGTAGATATTTTGGATTCCAAATATAATATCTTACTGCTTTCTGCTAATTCTCATCCTGATATTTCTGCCTTTAAAAGTGTATTAGAAAAGAATAAGCATTATAATATTGATGTGAAAAATATAGATGATTTTAATCGAAATATAGATAAATACAACCTTGTTGCTCTATTTGGATTTCCTCAAAATTCAAATGAAGAAAAGTTAAAGGCTATTTTAGAGTCGCAAGTTCCAATTTTGTTTTTTCTTAATTCAGGTGGTAACCTTACTACATTCAATAACTTAAATTTAGGGCTTACCATCAATGGAAAAAATTCTTTGCAGGAAGCTCTTTCTTCTCAAAATGAGAATTTCTCACTGTTTACTATTTCTTCTAATTTGTCAAAGTTCTTAAAGCAAGCCCCTCCTCTAAATTCTTATTTTGGAGATTATAATTTGTCTGCTAATACTAAGGTTCTTTTAAATCAAAAAATTGGAAAAATATCTACTAATAAACCTATTTTGTTTTTTCAAAACTCTGGAAACAAAAAAGTGGGAGTATTTGTTGGGGAAGGTTTTTGGAAATGGAAGTTGATGGAATATTCCGAGCAAAAAAATAGTAAAAGTTTTGACGAGCTTTTTTCAAAAGCTACTCAGTATTTGCTTTTGCAAGATGATAAATCACATTTCAGAATAAAGTATGAGCACAAAATAAATGCAAATTCACCCATTATATTTGAAGCAGAATTTTACAATGATAGTTATGAGGCAATTACAAAAAACGATATTTCACTCAGCATAAAAGATGAGCAAGGAAAAGAATTTCCTTTTACTTTTTCCAAATTAAATAAATCCTACCATCTAAATGTTGGCTCTTTTCCTGTTGGAGAATATTCATTTATTGCAAAAGTAGATGGTGCAATGCAATCGAAAAAAGGAAGTTTTTCGGTTATTCCTTTTCAATTGGAGTTGATGCAAACAAAAGCAGATCATCAATTGCTTTACAATTTATCATATCAAAGTGGAGGTAAAATGTTTTTCCAAAATCAGGTGCAAGAGTTGAAAAAGGAAATTAATAATTCATCCAGAAACAAAACTATTATTCACAGTAAGGAAAAAGTGCAAGAACTGATAAATATTCAATGGATTTTGTTTACTTTGCTCTTGCTAATTTGTGCAGAATGGTTCATTAGAAAATATAATGGATTGTATTAAAATCTTAGACTAATAAATTAATAACCAATAAAAATTAAAATTATGGAAAACAAGAAATTACCATCAGTAATAGTGTTTGGGATAGTAGGATTTGTACTATTAACGCTATTTGGCTCAAGTATGTTTTTAACTATTGATCCGGGAGAAAAAGGAGTATTATTTAAACGCTTTGGCGGAGGGTTAGACAAAGAAACCATTTACGGACAGGGCTTTCATGTAATAGCACCTTGGAATAATATGCATGTGTATAATGTAAAAATTCAAGAAAATTATGAGGCAATGGAAGTGCTTTCAAAAAATGGTCTTTCTATCAAAATTGATTTATCATTTAGGTATAATGCTATTCATAATCAAATAGGACATTTGCATGATAATATCGGTAAAAGTTATGTAAATAGTATTGTAAAACCTGAGATTCGTTCGGTTACAAGGGAGGTTATTGGAAACTATTTGCCAGAAGAATTATATTCCACCAAAAGAGAAGCAATTGAAGATGAAATATATAATCAAACCAGATCAAGAGTTGAAAGTAAATACATCAATATTGACGCTATTTTAATTAGAGATGTTACCCTTCCACTTACTCTACAAACTGCTATCGAACAAAAATTAAAGCAAGAGCAAGAATCATTAGAATATGAGTTTAAAATTGATAAAGCTAGAAAAGAGGCGGAAAGAAAAGAAATTGAAGCAAATGGTATTGCGGAATTTCAAAAAATTGTAAACAGAACGATTACTCCTCAACTACTTAAATGGAAAGGAGTAGAAGCAACTCAAGAAATTGCAAAATCAACCAACTCTAAAGTAATTGTAATCGGTAATGGAGATGGAGATTTGCCAATTATATTAGGAGGACAATAATAAATTTTGTTAATTCGCGTTCGCTAAATCAAATTAACCTAAAAAAACAATTATGAAAAAATTAATCACAATGATGTTAGTAGCTATGGTTCCATTTTTTACTATGGCTCAAAAAAGAAGTAAAAGAGATAAGGGGAAAGAACAAACTACTGCCACTACAAAAGCTAGTGTAGAATATATGGTGATAAAAGGTGTTGAGATTCCTTTAGATACTGAAGGAGTTGGCAGAGAAGTGACTGAAAGAAGTGAGGATGTAAGAGAAATGGAAATGAAAAAGAGATTAAAGCCAAATGTAAAATTAGTAATTTATTTTGATTACGGAAACACAAACCAAAAAGAGGCAGGTGAAATGATGCGAAACGCAACAAGGTACAGAAGTATGGTTTCGGCAATGAATGCTGCTGCTGCTAAAGGATGGGAATTTGTGTCTGCTAATATTACCACTGACAATAATATTACAACTCATTACTATTATTTGAAAAGGAAATAATCTGTTTGGGTTATTTAATTCATCACCTCTTTTTTACTTTTACTATTATTTTATGGTTGGGTATAAAAAGAGGTTTTTTTATTTTATGTTAATAACCAAATGATAAAAATATACCACAACCCAAAATGTAGCAAAAGCAGGCAAACACTTGCTTTGCTAGAAGAAAAAACAAAAGATTTTGAAATTGTAGAGTATCTAAAAAACCCTTTGAAATTTGATGATTTTGAGCTGCTTTTAGTAAAATTAAATCTAAAGCCAATTGATTTAGTAAGAACCAAAGAAGAAATCTGGAAAGAAAATTACAAAGGAAAAGAAATGATGGATGATGAGATTATCACGGCACTGGTTGACAATCCAAAGTTAATGGAACGACCAATAGTTGCGACAGCTACAAAAGCGATAATTGGAAGACCACCAGAAAATGTGCTAAAGTTATTTAGCTAGGTATTTGATTGGGTTCTAATTTACCTTCTTTAGCCCAAACAAAAATCATGTATGGAATAACACTAGCTAGAAAAACAACAGTCCAGAATGCCATTAAAAAAACAAATACAAATATTAAGAATCCTATAAATTTCATAATCATTAACTTTGCCGCAAAGAAACAATAAGAAATAAACATATCAAAACATTTTCGTTATGAATTATAGAATAGAAAAAGATACAATGGGAGAGGTGAAAGTTTCACAAGAAAAATACTGGGGAGCTCAAACTCAAAGGAGTAGAAATAACTTCAAAATTGGAGCAGCAGCAAGTATGCCTTTAGAGGTGATTTACGGCTTTGCTTACTTGAAAAAAGCTGCAGCACACACCAATTGTAAATTAGGAGTTTTATCATCAGACAAAAGAGATTTAATTTCAAAAGTATGTGATGAAATTTTAGAAGGGAAACATGACGATCAATTTCCTTTAGTAATTTGGCAAACAGGAAGTGGAACACAATCTAATATGAATACAAATGAAGTAATTGCAAACAGAGCTCATGTAATAAATGGAGGAAGTTTGGAGGATACTGCCAAAACAATTCACCCTAATGATGATGTAAATAAATCACAAAGTTCGAATGATACTTTCCCAACTGGAATGCATATTGCAGCTTACAAAATGCTTATTGAAACTACAATTCCTGGAGTTGAGCAATTAAGGAATACGCTTGAATCTAAATCAAAGGAATTTATGAATGTTGTAAAGATTGGAAGAACACACTTAATGGATGCTACACCACTTACATTAGGCCAAGAACTTTCAGGATATGTTTCTCAATTAAATCATGGGTTAAAAGCACTAAACAATACTTTAGCTCACCTTTCAGAACTTGCACTTGGAGGAACTGCTGTTGGTACTGGAATTAATACCCCTGAAGGATATTCAGAAGTTGTTGCAAAGTATATTGCTGATTTTACAGGATTACCTTTTATTACTGCTGAAAACAAATTTGAAGCTCTTGCAGCTCATGATGCAATAGTTGAAAGTCATGGAGCTTTAAAACAATTGGCAGTTTCTTTGAATAAAATTGCTAATGACATTCGCCTTTTAGCATCAGGGCCAAGAAGTGGCATTGGAGAAATTATTATCCCAGCAAATGAACCTGGTTCTTCAATTATGCCAGGAAAAGTAAATCCAACTCAAGCAGAAGCATTAACTATGGTTTGTGCTCAAGTAATTGGAAATGATGTAGCAATTTCAGTTGGTGGTATGCAGGGGCATTATGAACTAAATGTATTTAAACCAGTAATGGCTGCAAACTTTTTGCAATCTGCAAGATTAATTGGTGATGCTTGTGTTTCTTTTGATCTAAATTGTGCTGTAGGAATTGAGCCAAATTATGATAACCTAAAAAAGAATTTAGATAATTCTTTAATGTTAGTTACGGCACTAAATACAAAAATTGGGTATGAAAAGGCAGCTAAAATTGCCAAAACTGCACATAAAAACGGAACAACATTAAAAGAAGAAAGTATAAATTTGGGATTCCTCACAGCTGAAGAATTTGACGCTTGGGTAAAACCTGAAGAAATGTGTGGGAGCTTAAAATAAAACTCCATTCAAGATTATAAAAGAAAAGCCGAGCAAATGCTCGGCTTTTTTTGTATTAATCCCAAAGAATTTATTCTTTACTTTCTTCAGAAGATTTTGCTCCAAACCCATAAGATAAACCAAAAGACATTCCATTAAAGCCATAATCACCACCCTTAACCATGTTATAATTAAAACCTAATGTGATAGAATTAGTTACTTGATAACCTAACCCCAAGTTTATGCCAAATTCATTAGTAGAAGCTTTTGTTCTTTCAGTTTCTCCTTCTTCCAAAACGCCAACAGCTTTATAACCATCATCAGAAATCATATACATTCCCATTCCAAAATTAGCAGAAATTTTATCTGTAATACCGTAATTTAAATCTGCTTTCATAGGAATAACCCCTAAACCCATTCCGTAACCAACAGAACCAACTACATCCATATCCTCTGACAAGTTGTAAGAGTAATTAACTCCAAGGATAATTGAACTTGAACTTTCTGCATTTTCAATCATTGTACCATTCCACATGGCATAATCTAAACTTGCCCCAAAATTTTGGGCAAACATTGTTGTAGCTCCTAAAATAGCAACTACCATTAAACTGTAAATCTTTTTCATAATTAAATATTTTTTAAAATTTGCCTACTCTATAAGGTTTTCGGCTTTCCCTTTTTTTTGTGATGCAGTATATGTAAAAATTATTTAAAAAACAATAGGTAATATGCCCAAAAAAGAAAATAATTACTTGATTTAGAAATTTAGCTTTTGATATATGATAAGTACCAAGAAAAGTTAGAGGAATTGTTCTTTTGTGTAAACGTTTCTAATTATTTATCAGACCTATTTTTCACATCAGCAACAAATTGCTTTATTTGTTGTTCGTCTTCTTTTTTGCAAATAAGCAATGTTCCATCATTTTCAACTACAATATAACCCTGCAATCCTTGCATTACCACCAATTTATCATTCGATACTTTTATAATATTTTCAGAAGAATTATAAAGCATTACATTATCACCTTGCACAGCATTATTGTTTTTATCTAAATCTAAATGTGTGTATAAAGAACCCCAAGTTCCTAAATCGCTCCACCCAAAATCAGCAGGATAAACATAAACATTTTCAGATTTTTCCATAATACCATAATCAATTGAGATATTTTTACAGGACGGGAATACTCTGTCAATGTATTCTTTTTCTTCAGTAGTATTGTAAAATTGTTTTCCTTCTTCAAAAATATCATACATATCTCTTAGATGTTTTCTGTATGCCAAAGCAATTGATTCTGCACTCCAAACAAACATTCCGGAATTCCACAGGAAATCACCACTATCTAAGAAATTTAATGCTAATTCTTGATTTGGTTTTTCTGTGAAGGTTTTAACTTTTCTCACTTTTTCATTTCCAGCTAATTCCTCATTAGTAAACTGAATATAACCATAACCTGTATCAGGGCGACTTGGCGTAATCCCTAATGTTAAAAGCACATCATTTTCAGCTACAATCTCCAAGCAATCATTCGCAACTCTTACAAACTCATCCTCCTTTAAAATAATATGATCAGATGCTGCAATTATCATATTAGCATCTTCATTCATACTTTGAATTTTGAAAGCGGCATAAGCCACACAAGGTGCTGTATTTCGCATTGCTGGTTCGCATAAAATATTACTTTCTACTACATTCGGCAATTGCTCTAAGCACAAATCTTTATAATTAGTATTGGTTACAATTAATATATTTTCAGGAGGACAAATGCATTCCAATCTGCTAAAAGTTTGCTGAATTAATGTTTCTCCTGTTCCTAAAATATCTAAAAACTGCTTAGGGAAAGAGGATTTACTCATTGGCCAAAACCTGGAGCCAATTCCTCCCGCCATTATTACTGCATAATTATTTTTATTCATGATTTATTTTTTAACGATTTGGTATCCAAAATAGTCTAACACTTTTTTTTCTTTTTCAAAAATATCATTTATTATCTCAATTTGACTATCTGTTAATTTATCTATTTTTTCTTGATTCAAATTTACAATTCCCATTTTCTTTTTTGTTTTAAAATTGTGGGCTTTGTATTTCTGATTAATTTTTATATCTGAGAGTTCTGGAACAAATTCAATTATCTTTTGTTTTATTTTATTAGGATTTTCTGTGAGTTGTTCGTAAGAAATAAAAAGTACATTTTCTAAGTGTTCAATATTTTTTCTTTGTGTTTTTAAGTAAAATAGTATTTCACTTACAGCATTTTCCACTGATTTTTCATGTCTTCTTATTTTACCTTCTATTTGAGCATAAGGGTTTCTTACCAAACAAATAAACTTAACACCCTGAAATTCTTTTTCAATTTCGAATGCTCGAATAATATTTGGCGGACTTTTTTCTAACAAAATACTTTTAGCTAAATCCCAATATTGTAGCCAAATAGTTTTGATTTCTCTCCAAGGATATTTAGTATTAGTATCCCACCTTTTTTCATGGAACATAATATCTTTAGCGATTGGAAGATGCTGCCCTTCCCTTAGTCCTATATTATTATTACAGCTAATATTTTTAGAGGAAGAAAGAATTTGATTAAGTAAAGTAGAGCCGCTAAATGGGGGGCTCAAAATAAATAGAAATTGGTTGGATTTTTGCTTTATGAAAATATTTCTAATGGCGACAAATTGTCTTACAAAAAAGAAATAAATACTTCTTCCGTTAGAATCTAATTTGTTTTTTGTTGCCATTATATTGATTCAATTATTGCCAAAGGATTAAATAAATAAATTCTTTCGGAATCAATGGCTTTACATTTATAACGCTTTCGTAATTTTTCAATCTTTATAAATTTTCTTCCATTTTCAGTTGCAAATGTACTGCCATTGGGAACATCAGTAATAGTTAGTGTGCTTACTTTATCATATTTTCGCAAAATGCTACTCAAATTATAATCATTTGCAGTAGATGCTTTTGGGTTTTTAAGATGATTACTCAATGCTTTCAAAATATCCTCAGGAAAATAATCGGGACTCAAAAAATTTAACATCATTGATTTGAAAGTCATTTTCCACTCATTGCCGTGAGGCATTGCTTTTCTTTTGTATTTTTCCCATACAAAAGCGTGTGCTATTTCGTGAGTGAGCGTAATCAAAAAAGCATAATTATTCAAATCCTCATTAATACTAATTAAATATTTTCCATCTTTATTTACTCTAAAGTCTCCCAATTTAGTGGATCTTCTTTTTTTTATTTTTATTAGAATATCCAAGTTCGATATCCATTTACTTATTTGCGGGATACTTGCTTTAGGAATATGATTTTCAAAATCTGGCATTATGCTAACAATTGATAAGCAATAAAACTGGAAAGATAGGCGAGTATTCCCATATATACAAACTGAATAATTGGCCACTTAATACTATTTGTTTCTCTATACACAATAGCAAGCGTACTCATACATTGCATAGCAAAAGCATAAAAAAGCATCAAGGAAATTCCGACAGCAGTGGTAAAAAATTCCTTTCCTGTATCTGGGTTTTTTACAGATTCCAATCTTTCTCTTATAGAATGAGTAGAATCATCCCCAACACTATAAATGGTGGACATAGTACCGACAAATACTTCTCTTGCAGCAAATGAAGTAATAAGTGCAATCCCAATTTTCCAATCAAACCCAAGCGGTTTTATTGCGGATTCAATGCTTTTTCCAATCATTCCAGCATAAGATGCTTCTAACTTTTCGGCAGCAATATGTACTTCTGCATTTTCTTTCCCTGCCCATTTTGTTTCAATATTTTCAAAACGATTTTTAGGGGCGTAAGAGGATAAAAACCAAAGCACAATTGAGATAGCAATAATTACTTTTCCAGCATCAAATAGAAACACTTTTACTTTTTCTATAATGGTGTAAATTACCGTTTTCCAATCTGGTATTTTATAGCTTGGCATCTCCATTATATAATAGCTTCTCTCCTTTGCTTTCAAAATAAATTTCAGAATAAATGCAGTGCCTAGGGCAGCTAAAAATCCGAGCAAATAAAATGCCATCATCACTAACCCTTGCAAATTAAATGGTCCCCAACTTTGTTCAGAAGGAATTATCATTGCAATAATTAAGGTGTAAACTGGAAGGCGTGCCGAGCAACTCATCAGTGGAGTTACCATTATTGTAATCATTCTTTCTTTCCAAGAGGAAATGGTTCTGGCCGTCATAATTGCCGGAACAGCACAAGCCGCCCCACTTAAAAGAGGAATAATTGATCTTCCATTTAAGCCAAAACCTCTTAGTAATTTGTCGGTAATAAAACCTACTCTCGCCATATAGCCAGTATCTTCCAAAAAGGCAATAAAGGCAAACAAAAATGCAATTTGCGGAACAAAAATAATAATACCTCCAAGTCCAGCTAAAATTCCTTTTACCACCAAATCATTAAAAACTCCTAGCGGAAGAGTGTTTGCAACCCAAACTGAAAGATTGGTAAACAAACTATCAATCAAATCCATTGGATATGCCGACCAAGAAAAAATCGCTTGAAAAATTAGAAATAAAACGCTTAAAAAAAACACATAACCAAAAACAGGGTGAATCAAAATATCATCTAACCATTTTGTAATGGACTGGTTGCCTTTTACTTCCACAATGCTGCTGCAACTATCTACTACTTTATCAATCTTTTTGTAGCGCCTTATTGTTTCTTGGGCTTGAGCTCTGCTAGGATTAAAGTTGTGCTTTTTACTTATTTCATTAAGGTCATTTCTTAACTTTTCCTCTCCGCTCATTTCTTGCTCGCACAATGCCAAAAAAGAGGCGTAATCGTTACCAGCTCCTCTTAATTTATTGGTGTCTTCTATTACATTTTTAAAGAGTTTTTTTACTTCAAAAAATGTGTTGTTTGTTTGTTTTTCCCTTGCTTGAATTGTAGCTTTCTTTAACTTATTTATTCCTTTTTGTTTTCTAGCATTGATGGCAACAACTGGAATTTTTAGCTCTTTTGATAATTTTTCTACATCAATAATCAAACCTTTACTGATGGATAAATCAATCATATTAAGGGCGAGAACCACATTCATTTTCAAATCAATAATCTGAGTAATAAGAAAAATTGACCGTCTTAAATTGGTAGCATCAGCCACCACCACAGTGATTTCAGGGTAAGCTTCATTTTCTTTGTTGCAAATTACTTGTTGTGCAACTCTTTCATCAATCGATTTTGGATACAAACTATATGTGCCGGGTAAATCAATAATCTCAGCTTTTGTATTTTCATCCAAATTGCAACTTCCAGTTTTTTTCTCAACCGTAATGCCCGGGTAATTTCCTACTTTTTGTCTTAACCCTGTTAAGGAATTAAACAAAGTAGTTTTCCCAGAATTTGGATTTCCAGCTAAGGCAACTTTTATGTTTTTATTTTCCATTTATGCTTTTTCTACAATTATTTGCTCGGCATCATATTTTCTGATGCTTAGCATAAAGCTAGAAACTACTATTGCTATTGGGTCATTAAAAGGTGCTTTTCTCTCAACTACAATTTTTTCTCCTGGCGTGCAGCCCATTTCCAAAAGTTTTTGTGCTAATTCACTGTCGGTTATTTCTTGAATAATATATTCTTCTCCAATAGCTATTTCTGAGAGTTTTTGCATTTTGCAAATTTAGTTATTTAGAATAACTCTAAAATACGTAATTAAAGATTTTTTAAGTATTATGTTTGTGCTCTGTTTTTTTAGAGAAGTTTGGGCAGTCGCAAGAGTTACTTTTGCTTAAAAAACAGGAAGTTAGCAAAAATGCAGTAAATAAAAATAATAAAATGTACTTTAGAGATTTCATAAATAAAGTTCAAAAATAAATAAAAGCATACAGAGAATGGGTAAATATCTCACAAATTATATATACTTTTATCAACTATGATAAAGGGTTTAAAAAATATTGGGCAGTATTTTATGATGTTGCGTAGGGTATTTAGTATTCCAGAAAAGCGCACAATTTTTTACCGTCAAATTGTTTTAGAAGTTGAGAAAATTGGCTTGAATTCTTTAGGGATTGTTCTTATCATTTCTCTTTTTGTTGGTGCGGTAGTTACTATTCAAACGGCTTTTAACTTAAACAACCCTTTTCTCCCAAAATACCTGATTGGATTGGCTACTAGAGATTCCTTGATTTTAGAGTTTTCGCCAACTATGATTTGCCTTATTTTGGCAGGGAAAGTTGGCTCCAATGTTGCCTCAGAAATTGGGAGTATGCGAGTAACTGAACAAATTGATGCTTTAGAAATAATGGGTGTAAATTCTGCTAATTTTTTAATTCTCCCAAAAATTATTGCGGCTATGTTTTTCTTTCCATTTTTGGTAATTATTAGTATGGGAATTGGGATGTTTGGAGGATGGCTCGGTAGTATTTCAGTAGATGTTACCACTGCCGATTTTCTGTACGGACTCCAATATGAGTTTAATCCCTTTTATGTAACTTATGCCCTTACCAAAACTGTGTTTTTCGCTTTTATCATCACCTCAGTAGCTTCTTTTTATGGCTATTATACTAAAGGTGGTGCTTTGGAAGTTGGGGTTTCAAGTACTAAAGCGGTGGTGTATAGCAGTGTGGTAGTGCTTATCTTTAACTTTATTCTTACGCAACTTTTATTGGCATGATAACGGTAAAAAACATAAATAAAAAATTTGGCGAAAATCATGTTTTAAAGGATGTGTCTTTTGAGTTTGAGCCAGGAAAAACTAACTTAATAATAGGAGAAAGTGGCTCTGGGAAAACTACCCTTTTAAAAGTGATGATTGGGCTATATGAAGCAGATAGTGGGGTGGTAAAATATGATGACAGGAATTTTACCGAGATGCACTTTAAAGCACGAAAAAAGTTACGACAAGAAATTGGAATGCTTTTTCAAGGAGGAGCACTTTTTGATTATATGAGTGTGCAAGAAAATATTATGTTTCCCCAGACTATGTTTGCCGAAAAATCTTTTGAAGAAAATTTGGAGAGAGTAAATTTCTGCCTTAAAAGAGTGAATTTGGAGAACACCAATAAATTACTTCCTTCTGAGCTTAGTGGTGGAATGAAAAAAAGAGTTGCTATTGCAAGGGCTATTGCCTTAAATCCTAAATACTTGCTTTGTGATGAGCCAAATTCTGGCTTGGATCCAAAAACCTCTATTCTGATTGATAATTTGATTAGGGAAATAACGCAAGAATATAATATTACTACTATTGTAAATTCGCATGATATGAATTCTGTGATGGAAATTGGCGATAAAATTGCTTTTATTCATCAAGGGAAAGTGTGGTGGAATGGCACAAAAGATGATTTGATTTCCTGTGAGAATAAAGAGTTAAATGATTTTGTGTTTGCTTCAAAGCTTTTTAAACGACTTAGAAATCAGTAGACAGAAAAGATAATGTAGCAATTGATTAATGTAACAATGTGTTTGATGATGTGCTGATGGAAAGATAGTGTTTAGTCCAGAGACCATAGAAAAAAGTAACTAGTGAAGTAGTGATTAGAAACTAGCAAAACCCATCACCTACCACTCAAAACTCATAACCCACCATCTACAACTTCTCTCTATTGCAAAAAAGGATTGTGTTCCTTCTCATAGCTGAGCACTGTATTTGGCCCATGCCCACAATAAATTATCGTTTCACTTGGAAGAGGAAATAACTTTTCAGCAATGCTTTTTATTAAAGTATCATAATCTCCACCTGGCAAATCAGTTCTTCCAATACTCATTTGAAAAATAACATCTCCACTGATGATAAAATTATCTTTCTTGCTATAAAAACAAATATGCCCTGGAGCATGCCCTGGAGTAAAAATAACATCTAACTTACTTTCTCCAAAGTAAATTGTATCGCCATTTTCCAAAAAATGTTTTGGATAGGGCGAGCCAGAATATTTCTCAAAACCATACAGTTTACTTATTTGCCCAGCATTTTCTAAAAGTGGTAAATCACTTTTGTGTATTTGCAGTTCCAAATTCCACTTATCTGCTACAAAGTGGTTGCCTAAAATATGATCGATATGGCAGTGCGTGTTTAATAGAGCAACTGGTTTTAGCCCGTTTTCAATTATAAAATTTTCTAGTTCTTTTTCTTCCTTTTCTTCATAGCAGCCAGGATCTATTATTACACACTCCTTACTTTCATCATAAAGCAAATAGGTATTTTCCTGAAAAGGGTTAAAAACAAATTTCTTGATTTTCATTTTTTAAAGTTGAACTACAAATATATACTTTCTTTTACTTTATTATCTTTACATCTTTATAAAATGCGTTTTTTTACACTCATATTAGCTGTTCTGTTTTTACCACTTTTGGCAAAGGCACAATTTTATTATGGCTTACAAACTGATTTTGGGAAAAGTAGAGTGCAGTACCAAGAATTCAATTGGACAAGCTATCAGTTTCAAGAATTTGACACCTATTATTATAGAGGAGGAAAACCACTAGCAACTTATACTGCAAAAAAAGCACACCAACTTAAAAATGAAATTCAGAAGAAATTATCTTTTCCATTAGAAAAAAGAATTCAGTTTATAATTTATAATTCTTTTTCCGATTTTAAGCAATCTAATATTGGCTACAAGCAAACTGATGACTACAATATTGGTGGAAAAACACAAATTGTTGGGACAAAAGTAATGCTCTATTTTGATGGAGATTATAGTCGTTTAGATAAGCAAATTGCTTCTGGAATTGCAAATATAATTTTTAATGAAATGATGTATGGAGGAAATGCAGCAGATGCATTTACTAATTCTACTCTTTTAAGTTTACCTCTTTGGTTTGAAAATGGATTGATAGAATATATAGCTGATCCTTGGAATATGCAAATGGAAAATATGGTAAAAGATAAAGTTGGTACAGGAGATTTTAAGAATTTTAATCATTTTGGAAAAGAAGACGCTACTTTGGCTGGCTATTCCATTTGGCACTACATCAGCAATACTTATGGGAAAGCGGCAGTAGCGGAGATTTTGTATATGGTTCGCCTTAGTAGAAATGTGGATAATGCTTTTATGTTTGTGCTTGGAAAATCGGTTAAAACAATCAATCAAGAGTGGTTAGATTTTTATTTTCAAACGGATATTACTGGAATTTATCCTGCATCCAATCTTTTACCAATTACGCTTAAACCGGAAGAGAAAATTACGCAAATAGAAATTGGGCCAAAGGGAAGAAAAATAGCTTTTGTGACCAATGAAATGGGGAAATACAGAATTTATCTCTACGATTTAAAAGCTAAAAAGAAAAGAAAAATAATAAGTGTTGGGCACAAATTAGATAGGATTACTGATTACACAGTCCCTGTAATTGCCTGGGAGCCAAAGGGTAAAAAATTGGCTTTTATTACTGAGAAAAAAGGAAAAATTCAAATGAATTATTATGATATTTCCAAAGACAAAACTACTTCATTTGATTTGCAACATCTGGAAAAAGTGCTGAGTATGACTTATGATAAAAAAGGCAAAACACTTTTATTTTCTGCTATTCGACAAAACCAATCGGACATTTTCACCTTTGGCGTGATAGGACATAAACTCACTAATATTACCAATGATAAATTCTTGGATTTGCATCCAGCTTTTTCGTCCAATAATGAGTTTATTATTTTTTCTTCCAATAGAAATAGCGATATTCTTTATAGTGGTGAGGAAGATTTTTCCCAAAACAAAACCAATGATTTGTATTTGTACAATTACAAAACAGAAAGCCCGAAACTTTTGCGTCTTACCAATACCCCAAACATTCACGAGCTACAACCCAAACCC
>CAYVKX010000039.1:14961-18769 GCA_964452095.1 uncultured Weeksellaceae bacterium | reverse complement strand
AAAAAACTTTTAAGAAATTCTGACCATGGCCAGAAATATCAACTAAAAATTTAAGGGATTCTTATCCTAATTATTTTATTTCAAAGAATAAAATTCAGCTCACTCCTGAGATTGATGTAGATAAAATACTTTCAACATTAGAAGTAAAATATAAGGATGAACAAATCACTATAATTGATGGACTGAAAATTGATTTTAAAAACGGATGGGTACATTTAAGAAAATCGAATACTGAACCAATTATCAGGATATATGCTGAGAGTGAAGGAGAAGAAAATGCAAATAGATTTGCTGAGAAAATGATAACAGAGATTAAAGATTTAATTTAATGAGTAAGAGAGTATTTTTAGATAATGCAGCCACAACACCAATGGCTCCTGAAATAATTGAGATGATGAGTGGAATGATGAAAACTCATTTTGCAAACCCTTCTTCTGTTCATTCGTTTGGTAGAGAGTCAAAGATTGTAGTAGAAAATGCTAGAAAAAGTATTGCTAGTTTATTAAATACTTCCCCTGGAAGTATCTTTTTTACTTCTGGTGGAACTGAGGCAGATAATATGGCAATTAAGTGTGCTATTCATGATCATAAAATTACTCACGCGATTACTTCTAAACTGTCACATCATGCTGTTTTATATCCTTTGGAGGATTTAGCTGCTGAAGGAATAATCAAACTAAGCTACATTGATACTGATGAAAATGGAACAGTTTCTCTAACTCATTTAGAGCAATTATTGGAAAAAAATCCGAGAACATTTGTTTCAATTATGCATGCAAATAATGAGATAGGAACCATACAAGATATTAAAGCTATAGGTGATATCTGTAAAGAACAGCATGCAATCTTTCATTCTGATACTGTGCAGACAATGGCGCATTTTCCTTTTGATATGCAAGAATTAAATGTTGATTTTATGGCAGCTTCAGCACATAAGTTTCATGGGCCAAAAGGAGTAGGTTTTGTGTATATCTCAGAAGATATTCAGATAAAACCAATGCTTAGAGGAGGGGGGCAAGAAAGAAATATGAGAGCAGGAACTGAGAATATTTATGGTATAGCAGCACTTGCTAAAGCCATGGAAATGGCTTATGAGAATTTAGAAGAAGAAACAGTATATATTAGGGAGCTTAAAAAGTACATGATTGAAAAATTGCAATCAGAAATTGATGATGTACAGTTTTATGGTAAATGTACTGATTTAGATGATAGTTTGTATACGGTATTATCGTGTAATTTCCCTGAAACAGATATTGCAGAAATGTTGCTTTTTAACCTTGATATATTAGGAGTAGCATGTAGTGGTGGTTCGGCTTGTAGTTCAGGAAGTAGTAAAGGTTCTCATGTGCTTACAGCCATAGTTCCTGATAGTAAACGCCCAGGAATCAGATTTTCATTTAGTAAGTATAATACAAAAGAAGATATTGATTTTGCTATTGAAAAATTGAAAGATCTTTTTTAACTATTCAACATCACAGGCATTACAAGCATCAAGGTGTTTTCCCCTTCATCTTGCCCATCTAAAGGTAGAATAATTCCGGCTCTATTTGGAGCACTCATTTCAATGCTAATTTGCTCAGCACCAATATTACTTAGCATTTCAATTACGAATTTGGAGTTAAAGCCAATTTCCATATCCTCACCTTCATATTGGCAAGTCAATCTCTCCTCAGCTTGATTTGCAAAATCCAAATCTTCAGAAGTAATAATAAGTTCACTTCCAGTAATTTTAAGTTTTATTTGGTGAGTAGTTTTATTAGCAAAAATTGAAACTCTTTTAACTGAGGATAAAATTGCAGCCGTTTCAATGCTTAATTTGTTAGGGTTTTCCTTTGGAATTACTGCTTCATAATTAGGATATTTTCCATCTACTAATCGGCAAATAATGGTAGTATCATTAAAGCTAAAAAGTGCATTTGTATCGTTATATTCCATCTTGATATCTTCTCCCTCAACCAATGTATTTTTAAGTAGCGTAAGAGGTTTTCTCGGTAAAATAAAGGAAGCAGTATTCTCAGTAGTTACATCTGTTCTGCTATGGCAAACTAATTTATGCGCATCAGTAGCTACAAATGAAATTTTCTCAGCTGAAAACTCACAAAAAACACCTGACATAACTGGGCGTAATTCATCATTTCCTGCTGCAAAAAGGGTTTTGTTAATTGCTTTTATTAGCACATCAGCACTTATATTAGTAGTTGCTGCCGATTCCAATGCAGGGATTTTTGGGAATTCTTCCGCATTTTGTCCTGCCAACTTATATTGCCCATTTTCTGAATTGATTTCAATTCCAAAATTATTACTATCCACCAAAAAAGTAAGCGGTTGGGAGGAAAAGGTTTTTAAGATATCCAAAAGCAACCTTGCAGGGATAGCAATTTTACCTCTTTCCTTAGCAGTAGCGCTTATTTTTGTCATCATAGTCGTTTCTAAATCAGAGGCGTAAATGCTGATTTCGCTTTCGGAAATATCAAACAAAAAGTTATCTAAAATCGGTAAAGTATTATTAGTGGAAAGTACGCCACTTAATTTTTGTAGTTCTTTTAATAGAGCCGAGCTCTCAACAATAAAGTTCATTTTTTTTAATTTTTTAGTGCGAACAAATATATAAGATTAGTTTTTATAGCAAAAATTATTCATCTTTCAATTCATCAATAGTAATTAACAGTTTGTTGAAAACATAATTCTGAATCAACATTACATCTCCATTATTTAAAGTTGCATACATTCTATCTACAGTATAATTTTCTTCTTTTTTTCTGAGCGCTCCTTTTTCCCTCATTTGATAAATAATTAAAGAATCAGTTCCTTTTTTATGATTTATCGTTAGAGAATAAAGCTTTTTGGACTGCCGCAAATCTTCCAGTTTTATTTTATTTTTATAATTCTCACAGTTTATATTTTGATAATAATTCAAATAAGCTTCCAATGATTTTTGATTTGCTTCTATTTTTTCTTCTTTCAGATTAAAAAGTAATAAATTTCCATTATTATTTTCAATGGTAAATGATGAATCATTCCCTCTTTCATTTATTAAAGTAAAAGATAAAATATCCTTAGTATTTAGCTTAAAAATATTTTTGTCTCGCCAAGCATTTATATCTACTATTTGTCCTTGCAAACCGTATCTTGGTCCCATTATTCCATTAAAACCAATAATGTGCATAATGTAGGGTTGATTGGAATTTTCAAGGAGCATATAAGTCCCAGAATGATTAGCCGTATTGTTGCCGATAGTATAAGTTTTGCATGGCTTTTTATTATGTTTTTGATAAATCTCAATTTTCACGCCATTTGTAGCTAATTCTTTTACCACATTATTATAACTACTTTCTGCAACTGGTCTTTGTACGCTTATATTTTTTATGGTTTTCAAAATAATATTCATAGCACTATTTTTCACATTATACTTATTATTTACTTTCCAATTTTGTTTTTCTCTATCAAGAGTTATGCTTCCCCCTTTCAAATCGGCAATAAAAATTTTAGTGATACTTGCAGTATCAGTTACTGCAAAATCGTAATCCAACCCGCTACTATTATCTTGTAGTTTTATTTGCCATAAAAGGATAATAAGTAGTAATATAATTGCTAAAATAATAACTGTATTTTTTTTCTTTTTATGCATGTTTTTTCTTTCTTGAAAAGTTATAAAATAATCCAAAAAGGATAATAATTATAATTGGTAAAAGTAAATTGAAAAGCTGAATAAATATTCTGAATTTATTTATTTTTTCTTTGTTGAGCAATCTAAGTTTTAACTCCTTTGTTTTTAAGGAACTAAGCATCAAATCCTGATTATTTTCAC
>CAYVKX010000039.1:11516-14951 GCA_964452095.1 uncultured Weeksellaceae bacterium | reverse complement strand
ACAAATAATGCACAGCATTCATTAGGAAAGTTTTGTTCCCAGGATAAATAAATTTACCAAATTTATCATATCCCAAAGGATATACCTTTCCTGTTTTTTCTGAGAAATTATTTCTAATCATATCTCCATCACTTATTACAATCATTTTGGATTCCTTACTAATTTCCTTAAAATTAATAGTATTAGTTTTTGGTGTAATTCTATTTTTAAATACCGACTCAAAACTACCTTCCAAAAGCACAGCAATAGAAATATTTGGATTATTAAAATAGTCAGATTTTGGTGGATTTTTCAACATCCCCAAACTCACTCTTTGAGGGCTTGGAACTATTCTTGCGTTTGCAGAACTATGTAGTAAAATAGTTTTATGTATGTTATTTTTTATGGTATCAATAGAGCTAACAAATTCACATTTTATAGCATCTAGATTATTGGAAATCGCGTGCTTACTATCAGAAAAAAGCAAAGGATAATAAGGCCAAGAGAAAAATGATTGTTGGGACATATTTCCGCTATATCCTGTTATTATTGGTATTTCAGTGGCTCTTTGGTCTTGAATCAAATCGGCATTAATTCTAACTCCATATTTAAACAAAATATCACCCAAATTTAATTGATTTTTATTGGCCATAAAATAGCCTTCTGATTGCTGCAAACTATCCATATTTGCACTTACTCCATCTATCAGCCAAAGTGTATTTCCACCTCCCATTATGTATTGATCAATCAGGTATTTATCCAAATTATTGAAAGCCAATTGGGGTTTTGCAATAATGATTGCCTTATATTTTTGCAGTTTTTGCAATTGCTTTGCCAGATTTGGTTCATTTGTTATGCTATCGAGCTCAAACTCTTTAATATCAAAATGCTCAATCTCATAATATTCTGAAAGCGAATAATTATCAGATAGTACTGAATAAGAAATATCACCTACCTCTTTTTCATTAAGCTCTTTATTTCCTCTTAAAAATGCAATTTTTTCTTTACTATTTTTTGTAAGTTTAGAGATTGCAGAAATGAATTCGTATTCAAGCGTTTCAATAGAATTATTAAGGGCAACTTCCGGATGCAAGCCAACTTCTTTTTTTAGTAGTTCTACTGCCAAAATTTTATCTTTATAGTAAATAATTGCTCCAGGAAAAATAATGGAACTGCTCATTCCTGCATTTTGTTTTACTTGCAAATCGGTTGGTTGCAATCCTTGTTTTACCAATTGCTTATATACTTTTTCTCTTTCTTTTTCACTACTGCTTTCGGATGGGTTGATAAACTCAAAACCGAACCTTTTTCCAGCTATATTTTTGAAGTTTTCTAATGTTTCTCTGCTTTGTTTTTGTAAGCGTTTAAAGCCAGAAGGAAACTCTCCTTTTAGAAAAACTTTAATATAAATCAAATCCTCCAAATTACTCAAAACTTCAATTGTTTCTTCCGATAAAGTATGTTTTTTCTCGCTTGTTAAATCCATTCGGAAATGCAAAAAACCACCTATTGCATTGAGCAGTACAATGAAAATAATACTATAAAAAAGGGAAAGATATACTTTGTTTTTTCTCATTATCTTTTTAGCTGAATTGTAGTTTTGCTAAGCATTAAAAACAGGAAACAAACAGAAGCGAAATACAACAAATCTCTACTATCAATTACTCCTTTACTCATCAAAGAATAATGATTAGAAATTCCTAAATTACTGATGAATAAATCCCAATTTTGCAAAAAGGAAATGTTACCCAAAACATCAAATCCATAGTAAAAAATAGCATTTAAAATAATTGCAATAAGGAAAGCTACTACTTGATTTTCGCTTGTAGAAGAAGCGAAAATTCCAATTGCAATAAATGTAGAAGAAAGCATAAATAACCCCAAATAAGAACCCATTATTCCGCCAACATCTAGGTTACCGATAGTTTCTCCTAAAAAATAAATACTAACAAAATAAATAAGAGTTGGTAGGATAGAAAGCAAAACCAAAACATTTGCCGCCAAGTATTTTCCTAGCACTATATTCCATATTGAAATTGGTTTTGTAAGCAAATTTTCAATCGTTCCCAATCGAAATTCCTCTGCAAATAATCGCATACAAACGGCTGGAATAAAAATAAGAAATAATATTGGAGCTAGCATAAAAAAGGAATCCATATTGGCATAGCCAAATTCTAATACATTAAAATTACCACTAAATATCCACAAAAACAGACCATTAATAATAAGGAAAATAACTATAGTTAAAAGCCCTATGATGGAACTAAAAAACTGACTTATTTCTTTTCTAAAAAGCGTAATCATTTGAATTCAACTCTTATATAATCGTGCAATTTTAGTCCTAGTAAATCAGTTGCTCTCCCTTTGTTTTGTGCAATCTCTAATATTCCGTTTGCTCCAAAAATGGCTAATTTGTCCCCCTCACGCACATCCTTATATTTTTCTACAATTCTGACAATCCTCTCATCTTCTCTGCCAAATAAAATAACGAAATCACGCCCTTTCCTTACTTGCTCAAACATATTTTTGCTGATATTGGTAGAAGCATTTCCGTAACTATCTATATAAATAACTGCTCCTCTTATGATGTCTTTCCCTGTTTCGCTTTCTCTCTCTGTTATAGGTTTTAGTTCCGTTTTTACATCATTAAATTCTGCTATTTCTTTTCCTATTATTTCCAGAGTTCCACCTCTTGCAATATGGCAAGCCGCTATCACAAATACATCTTTTATAGGAAAAGTTAAAGAATCAGTATTTTGAGAGATGTTTAATTCCACAATTTTTTCTGGCATGAGTTCATTAAATAATAGTGGGAAAGTACCATTACTTGCTCCTATAAAATAATGCCCATCAGCATATACTGCTAAATGCGAGTTATCTAAAGAAAGCTCAGCATCAACACCAATAATATGTATACTTCCTTTTGGAAAACTTTTATAACAATTTCTGATTACAAATGCAGCTTGTTGAATATTAAAAGCATCAATATTATGGGTGATATCTACAATAGTTATATCGGGAATTTCACTAAAAATAGCACCTTTAACAGAGGCCACATAATGGTCTTTAAGCCCAAGGTCAGTAGTAAGTGTAATAATCGGCATAAATTGATTTTAGAACTTAAAAAAATTGTTAATTTGCAGCCACCAAAAGTAATGATAAAACAATTAAAAATTCTTATTTAATGAGTGAAAAAACAATAAAAATTGAAGGAGTCGATTTAGTGATGCTTTTTGGTACTAATAACAAAAAGATGGAGCGGCTTAGTAAATTGTTTCCAACACTCAAAATAATTGCAAGAGGAAATACAATAAAAGTTATTGGACAGAAAGATGATATTTCTCTTTTTCAGCAAAAGTTTGATGCGATTTTAAAGCATCTAAATCAGTATGGTAGCTTGACTTTAAGTCAAATAGAAAGATTAGTTTTAGAGGATGATAAAGTGGTTCTTTCTGA
>CAYVKX010000039.1:0-11506 GCA_964452095.1 uncultured Weeksellaceae bacterium | reverse complement strand
CTCTGTAAGGGGCAAAAGACCATATGACTTTAAACAAAAAAGGAAAATAATAAAAGCTAGAACCCTAGGACAAAGAGAAATGCTAAAACAGTCAGAAGAAAACGATATGCTTTTTGCTATCGGGCCAGCTGGAACAGGAAAAACTTATACGGCAGTAGCTTTGGCAGTTCGAGCTTTAAAGCAAAAACAAGTAAAAAGAATAATTCTTACACGGCCGGCAGTGGAAGCAGGGGAGAGTTTAGGTTTTTTGCCTGGCGATTTGAAAGAAAAACTAGATCCGTATTTGCAGCCACTTTATGATGCTTTGCTAGATATGGTTCCTCCTGAGAAATTAGCAGATTATACCGAGCAAGGAATCATACAAATTGCTCCTTTGGCTTTTATGAGAGGAAGAACTTTGGATAATGCTTTTGTAATTTTGGATGAGGCACAAAATGCTACAGAAAACCAAATGAAGATGTTTCTGACAAGAATGGGGAAATCAGCAAAATTTATCATTACAGGAGACATTACACAAATTGATTTACCAAAAAATCAACCATCAGGATTGGTATTAGCACAAAAATTACTGCAAAAAACTACAGGAATAAGTTTTATAAATTTGGACGAAAGAGATGTAATCAGACATATATTAGTAAAAAGAATAATAAAAGCATTTAGTAAAAACACCAAAAAACAATAAAAATGACAAATACAATTGTAAAAACAGAATTTAATTTTCCAGGACAAAGCAAACTTTATAAAGGAAAAGTAAGAGATGTATATACCATAAATGAGGACACGCTTATTATGATAGCTTCCGATAGAATTTCGGCTTTTGATTGTGTGTTGCCAAAAGGTATTCCTTTTAAAGGACAAGTGTTAAATCAGATTGCTTCTTCTTTTTTAAAAGCCACTAGAGATATAGTTCCCAATTGGTTAGATGCAACTCCAGATCCATCTGTTTCAGTAGGGAAAAGGTGTGAACCATTCAAAGTAGAAATGGTAATAAGAGGATACTTAACTGGGCATGCTTGGCGAGAATATCGAGATGGAAAAAGAATGCTTTGTGGAGTGGCAATGCCAGATGGAATGAAAGAAAATGATAAATTTCCTGAGCCACTAATTACGCCTACAACAAAAGCAGAAGTAGGGCATGATGAAGATATTTCAAAAGAAGAGATTTTAGCACAAGCTATTGTGGAAGAAAGTGATTATATTGCTCTAGAAAAATATACAAAAGCATTATTTGCAAGAGGAACGGAAATGGCTGCAGAAAGAGGGCTTATTTTGGTAGATACCAAATATGAATTTGGAAAAGATAAGAATGGCGTAATTACTTTGATTGATGAAATTCATACGCCAGATTCTTCTAGATATTTTTACAAAGAAGGATACGAGCAAAAGCAAGAAAATGGAGAAAAACAAAAACAACTTTCCAAAGAATTTGTTCGCCAATGGCTCATTGAAAACGGATTTCAAGGAAAGCAGGGGCAAGAAATTCCATTTATGAGTGTAGAATTTGTTAATTCTGTTTCTGAAAGATATATTGAGCTTTTTGAGCTTATTACAGGAGAAAAATTTATAAAACAAGAAGTGGAAGATGTGCTCAAAAGAGTAGAAAATAACATCTTAAATTATTTAAGTAATTAAAAATGCTTAAATTTGTGGTCTTATTCTAAAAAACTAAAATACCATGAAAAAGATCTTTACTTTATTATTTATTTTTTGTTCGTTTTTTTCCTTTTCACAAATAAATATTGGAAATAACCAAACTATTTGTTTGGGAGATACTGCTCAAGTTATTGCTAATGTTCAATCTAGTGGGCAATGTGTAGGAATGGATACTGTAATTTGTGGTAGTCATTCAATGAATTTTACTTCAAACCTTACAAGAGGCTTTCATTTCCAAGCACAATCCTCTTTTATCATAAGTGGCTTAATGTGTGCGATAGATAATTCAGGTTCTGGATTTAATCAATCTGTGCAGGTTGTTGCTTTTGGAGATTCTGTTGGAGGAGTATGGAATCCAATGTTACCTACAACTTCTGCAACTCCTTTTACAACTCTTTTTTCTTCTATTGATGACAGTACTGCTGATTATATTTTCTGTAATATTAGTGTAGATTCAGGACAATATTATGGCGTTTTGGGTGCTAGACATATTGCTGGTGCTGGAGCATCTGCTTCAATGCATAATTCTTACACCTCTTCTACTGGCGCTAATGTTATGATTGATGGATTCCCTACACAGTTGGATAGATTGTATTATCAATCTAGCTTGAGTGGCGGTGTAGCACTAAGTGGTTCATTTTTGGGCACCACAGGAAATGTAGGTAGAGTACACATGCTCACGGGAGGAGGTGTAAGTTGGTATGATGTGAATTCTGGAGTAAGAATAGGTAATGGAGACACATTAAATTATGCACCAACACAAACAACATTTGTAGCTGGAGTTTATGGTTGTGCAGGACAAACCTATACCGACACAATGAGGTTGAATGTTTTGAATACTCAGATATCAACAACTGGTTTGTCTTTGTGTAATGGGTCAATCACTTTAACGGCAGCAAGTGGTTTTGCTTTATATGTTTGGAATAATAATTCAGCATCTCCTATATTACCGGTAAATTCTCCTGGCACTTATTATGTAAATTGTACTAATAGTAATGGTTCTGTTTGTCAGTCGCCAGCTATTACTATTTATGCTGATACTATTCCTACCCAACTGGGTGTTTCAGATTCTATTGAGATTTGTCAAGGAGATACAGTAACCCTAAATGGACCTTCTGGATATAGCTCTTATAGTTGGAGTAGTGGAGAAACAACAGCTGATATTATGACTACTTCAGTTGGAGGTTATTATGTTGCAACTTTAGATGCTAATGGTTGTGTTGGAATGTCAGATACTACTACAATAACTATTCGTACTTTACATCCTAATATTTGGGCAAATGCACTAACGCTTTGCAATGGTTTTGGAACATCAGTTTATACAGATAATATATATCAGAGTTATTTGTGGAATACTGGAGGTACATTTAGTAGTTACTATTCATCTACTGCAGGGAATTTTTGGGTAACTGTAGCAGATGCTTCAGGATGTACAGGAACTTCAGATACTTTTACTTTAGTAAATGGTAATTTTACTTTTGATTTATTACCTGCTGATTCTAACTTTATTTGTAATGCTGGAAGTAGCGTAATCCTAGATGCTGCCAATAGTTTGAGTGTAGCTACTTATCAGTGGAATACTGGAGCTACAACTTCAACTATAACTACAAGTACTCCAGGAACTTATTATTGTATTACTACCACTTTGGGAGGATGTTCTGGCGTTTCAGATACTGTAATAGTAGCTGGTATTCAACCTCAGATAAATTATAGTGGATTATCCCTTTGTGCAGGTGCTATTACTTTAGATGCAGGAAGTTATGATATTTTTTCTTGGAATAGTGGAGATAGCACACAAGTTTTGAATATTAATTCTGCAGGCGATTATTATACTTTTGTAACCGATTCAAATGGATGTACAGGTTATTCTGATACTATAAGTATTTATGATAGCACTTTTGTTTACAACATTGTTCCAAGTGGTTCAACTAATATTTGTTCTGGTTATACAGTAGATTTAGATGCTGGCAATCAATTTACAAATCACCAATGGAATACAACTGCAACCACCACAACAATTACTGCTTCTACAATAGGGCAATATTATGCAACCATGACTGGACCTAATGGTTGCCCTGGAGTTACAGATACAGTAGATGTAACTAATTTGTTGGTTAATTTATCTACAACTGGATACTCTCTTTGCAATACAAATTCTTATCCTACACTCTCTACATCAGGGTCTTATTATATTTATAATTGGATGTACAATGGAACAGTAATTGATACGGTATCAAGTATTACTACTAATTTGCCTGGCGATTATTTTTTAACAGTAATTGATGAAAATGGCTGTACAGCAACTTCTGATACCATTACTATTTACTTGAATAATTTTGCATTTAATCTTACCGCTTCTCAAGATTCTATTTGTCAGCCTGGAGGACAATCTACCATTTCAGCAGGAACTTCTTATTTCTCATATAGTTGGAATACAGGAGCTATTACTCAGCAAATTACAGTAAATACTATTGGAAGTTATACAGTTGATGTGATGGATATGAATGGTTGTCAAGGAATTTCCAACCCTTTTGAGGTACATAATATTGTGAATACTTCTGCAGTTACAGGACTTAATAATGTAATGCAAAATACGGTAGAAACTTACTTAGTAAATCAGAATCCAACTTCTACTTATAATTGGAGTGTAGTAGGAGGGACACTGCAATCCGGGCAAGGAACAAATTCTGTGGATATACTTTGGACAGCAACAATGCAAGGTAGTATGTTTGTAATAGAAACGGATGCAAATGCTTGTATTGGTGATACTGTGTATTTTTCTGTTTCTATTTCTCAGCCAAGCGGATTAAATGAAAATTTAACAAGTTCAATTAGTATTTATCCAAATCCATTTTCTGAGAGTACGCTTATAATTATTACTGATTTGCAAGGAGATTATAACATCACTCTTTTTGATGTAACAGGGCAAATTGTGTTAAGTGAAAAAGATTTAACCCAAAATACTTATGAGTTGGAAAGAGGAAAATTAAGCAAAGGGATTTACTTTTTGGAAGTAGAAATAAATGAAAGTAAAGTAGTAAAAAGGTTGGTGATTAATTAATCTCTGCTACCAAATACAGCACTACCAACTCTAATCATTGTGCTACCGTTTTCAATTGCAATTTTGTAATCTCCACTCATTCCTATGGATAAAATAGAAATATTTTGACTTTTCAATTTGTCAAAAATAGTTTTTAGAGATTGAAATTCTGATGTAATTTGTTCAGTGTTATTGGAAAAAGTAGCCATTCCCATCAATCCTTTTATTTTGATGTTTTTAAAGTTTTTAGCTTTATTTAAAGCTTCTTCAATTGTATCTAATCCAAAACCAAACTTTGTACTTTCTTGTGCTATATGTACTTGAAATAAGCAATCAATAATCCTATTATTTTGAATAGCTCTTTTGTTTATTTCTTTTAATAATTTAATAGAATCTACCCCATGAATTAAACTAACAAAAGGAGCGATATATTTTACTTTATTGGTTTGTAAATGCCCAATCATATGCCAATTAATATCTTTTGGTAACTCTTCTTGTTTTAAAGCTAATTCTTGCACTTTATTTTCACCAAATATTCTTTGCCCTGAATTGTATGCTTCTAATATATCGGAATTGGGTTTTGTTTTAGAAACTGCAACTAAAATTACATTTTCTGGAATGTTATTTTTTATTGCATCTAAATTTGTTTTTATTCCCATTATTCAATAGGATATATAGTTAATCCAGAGCGTAATTTTGGCTCAATGTAGGTGCTTTTTGGGGGCATTACCATTTTATTATCTGCCACTTCTTTTATTGCAGAAATTGGGATTGGCTTTAAAATAAAAGCCACAGCATATTCTCCAGTATCTACTTTGTTTTTTATTTCTGATAATGGAATTGTTCCATCAAAAAATGAAATATTTTTATCCGTTTTCTCATCTGTTATATTTAAGATGGGAGATAAAATGTTATTAGATAAAATTGCAGGATCCAATTTGTTTACCACATCTAACTTACTACCACTTTTTAAGATTAAGGAAAACCATTCCCCTGAAATATACATGCTAATTTCGTTTTCTGCAACAGGATTGTTCTCATCTGTATTTACTAGTTTTACCTCAAAATTAGCTTTAATTTTACTGATAAATTCATCAGTAGTGAGTCCATTCAATTTTTTTACTAACCTATTAAAGTTTATGATATTCAACTGACTCTCGGCAATTAAAAAGCTCATAAAATAATTCGCATTTTCCTCCATTTTTGCACCAAGTTTTTGTGCTAAAAGGGCAGAGGAAGCTGACCTATGATGACCATCTGCAATGTATACCTTTTCAATTTTTTCAAAAGCATTACAAATGCTGTTAATATCTTCTTTTTTATCAATCAACCACAATTGATGTTGTGCTTTATTAGTAGTTGTAAAATTATATTCTGCTCTTTCTTTGCAAACTTTCTCTATCAGATTATCAATCGTATTATTGTCTTGGTAGCTCAAAAGTACAGGATCGGCATTAAAGTTAGTTGTAGATAAATAATTGGTAAACATTTCCTCTCTTTTGGTAATGGTATGTTCGTGTATTTTTATTGTCCCACTTAAATAATCATCAATGCTGCAAGCTGCAATTATCCCTTCAAATACATATTGATTTTTGCTTTGTCGGTACAAATAAAAACTTACATTTTTATCTTTTTTTAATACTCCATCTTCTTTAAATTCTTCAAATTTTTGTTTGACTAATTTGAACTTTTTTATTCCTTTTTGCTTTACCTTTTTTTTATATTCCGGATTGAGAATATGTAAAAAAGTAAAAGGATTATTATCTAATTTTTCTTTTAAAGTTTCATCAGAATAAGTTAAATAAGAGCGTGTAGCAAAAAGATGTGCCTTATCTCTTGTGGGGCGAATTGCTTTAAATGGACGAACTATTGCCATAATTATTTTCCAAAATGAGTAGCGATTTGGTCTGCTAATTCTAATCCAATTCTATCTTGTGCTTCTAATGTTGCAGCACCAATATGTGGAGTTAAACTAATAGCATTGTGCATGCAAATATGAATACTTGGTGTAGGTTCATTATCAAAAACATCTAGGCCTGCATAAGCTAATTTTTCTTTATCTAAAGCAAACATTAAAGCAGTTTCATCAATTACACCACCTCTTGCAGCATTTACAATTCCTGCACCAGTTTTCATCATTCCTATTTCTTCAGCACCAATTACTGCCTTATCACCAATTTTAGGGACATGTAAACTAACAAAATCAGAGTTTTTAAGCACATCCTCTAAGCTTTCAGTTTCAATTGTAAATGATTTTTTATCTCCATTAAAGAATTCTAATGTGATACTAGCTTCCTCAACAAATTTATCATGAGCCATAACATTCATTCCAAGTCCGATTGCTCTTTTTGCAACTTCCTGTCCAATTCTTCCAAAGCCAATTATTCCAAGAGTTTTTCCTGCTAATTCTTTTCCTTGAGCATAAGATTTCTTCAATCCTTTAAAATCTGAATCACCAGATAAAGGCATTTGCCTGTTGCTGTCAAATAAAAAACGAACCATTCCAAAAAGATGTGCAAAAACAAGCTCTGCAACTGAAGAAGATGAAGCGGCAGGAGTATTGATTACATTTATTCCTTTTTCACGAGCATAATCTACATCAATATTATCCATTCCTACACCACCTCTTCCTACAATTTTAAGGTGCGGACAAGCATCAATTAAATTTTTTCGGACAGTAGTTGCACTTCTTACAAGTAATACTTCATAATTTTCAGAATTGATAGTTGAAATTAAATCTTCTTGATTTACTTTTTCGGTAACTACATCAAATCCTTTTGCTGTTAAAGCGTCAATTCCAGCTTGGGAGATACCATCATTTGCTAATATTTTTGTCATTTTAATTTGCTTCTAATTTCTTCATTACATCAACTAAAACTTGTACACTTTCTATTGGTAGAGCATTATACATTGAAGCTCTATAACCTCCAACAGATCTGTGTCCTTTTAGTCCGTTTATTCCTGCTTCATTCCACATTTTGTTAAATTCTTCCTCTTTACTTTCATCTGTAAGTAAAAAAGTTACATTCATATTTGAACGACCCTCTTTGTTTGCAGTGCCCTCAAATAGTGGATTTCTATCAATTTCATTATAAAGTAAATCGGCTTTTTGCTGATTAATTTTTTCTATCCATTCAACCCCTCCATTATCCTTTAACCACTGCAATGTCAGCATAGAAACATAAATTGGAAATACGGGAGGAGTATTGAACATACTATCTTTACTGATATGAGTGTTGTAATCTAGCATAGTTGGAATGTTTCTTCCACTTTTTCCTAGAATATCATCTTTTACAATTACCAAAGTAGTTCCTGCAGGGCCCATATTTTTTTGTGCTCCTGCATAGATTAAATCAAATTTACTAACATCAATTTTTCTACTAAAAATATCAGAACTCATATCACAAACCATAAGGGTAGGGGTGTTAGGGAATTCTTTCATTTGAGTTCCGTAAATAGTATTATTGGAGGTGCAGTGGAAATAATCTACATCACTAGGGATTTCATATCCTTTAGGGATGTAATTGTAGTTTGTATCTGATGAATCTCCAACTACAACAACATCACATAAAATTTTAGCTTCAGCAATAGCTTTTTTAGCCCAAGTACCTGTATTAGTATAAGCAGCTTTACCATCTTCTTTCATTAAATTAAAAGGCACCATTAAAAATTCTAAACTAGCACCTCCTTGCAAGAACAAAACTGAATACCCTTGTGGAACTTCTAAAAGTTCTTTTACTAAAGATATTGCTTTATCCATTACCTCAACAAATGGCTTGCTTCTGTGAGAAATCTCAATTAATGATAAATTATCATCATTAAAATTTAGTATTGCTTCAGATGCTTGTTTTAAAACTTCTTGTGGTAAAATACAAGGTCCTGCAGAAAAATTATGTTTCTTCATTTTTTATCCTTTTACTCTTTCTAAATATACTCCTTTTTCTGTGTCAATTTTTATTTTATCTCCCTCATTTATAAAAAGAGGAACTTGAATTTCCGCATCTGTTTCAGTAGTTGCTGGCTTGAAGGTATTGGTAGCAGTATTACCTTTCATTCCAGGTTCTGTTTTACTGATTTCAAGAGTAACATGTGCCGGTAAATCAGCAGAAAGAGGTATTCCTTCATCAGCATGAAAAAGAACATTTACATTTTCACCTTCTTTTAAAAATTGAACATTTTCAATAAAATCTTTTTGTAGCATTATTTGCTCATAATCATCCGTGTTCATCAAATGATAATCCATCCCTTCAGCATACAAGAATTGATATGTTCTGTTTTCAATTCTTATAATGTTGATTTTTACTCCAGAAGTAAAGGTGTTGTCCAATAATCTTCCAGTATTTAAGTTTCGAATTTTTGTCCGCACAAAAGCCGGTCCTTTTCCGGGTTTTACATGTTGGAATGAAACAATTTTCCAAGGATCTCCATTATGCTCTATACATAAGCCATTTCTAAATTCTGCTGTTGTTGCCATAGTTTTTATTTTTGATTATAACCTTTCATGATCCCTCTTCCAGAATTTTGCACAAACGATACAATTTCATCTCTTTCTGGTGAAACAGAAAGTTCTGCTTCAATTTTATTAATTGCTTGGGTATTGTTATTATTTTTCTGAAATAAAATTCTGTAAATATCCTGAATTTCTTGAATTTTCTCATCTTTAAATCCTCTTCTTCTAAGGCCAATGGAGTTGATGCCAACAAAAGAAAGCGGTTCTCTTGCTGCCTTTACAAAAGGCGGTACATCTTTCCTTACTAAAGCACCTCCTGAAATCATGGCGTGAGAGCCAATCTGTACAAACTGATGAACGGCAGAAAGTCCACCAATAATTACCCAATCGCCAATGGTAATGTGTCCTCCCAATGCAACTGAATTTACAATTACGCAATTGTTTCCAACCACACAATCATGAGCAATATGTGCATATGCCATTATTAAACAATTATTTCCAATGATGGTTTTTCCTGTCGCTTTTGTTCCTCTGTTGATAGTTACACACTCCCTAATAGTAGTATTATCTCCAATTACAACTTCCGATTTTTCGCCACCAAATTTTAAATCTTGAGGAATTGCCGAAATAACTGCTCCTGGAAAAATTCTACAATTTTTTCCAATTCTAGCTCCTTCCATAATTGTTACATTACTTCCAATCCAAGTTCCTTCCCCAATTTCTACATCCTTCTCAATAGTTACAAATGGTTCAATTACCACATTTCTAGCAATGTCTGCTCCAGGATTTACATAGGATAATGGCTGATGCATAATTTTATTTTTTAGGTGCTATTTGTGCTAATAAATCTGCTTCTACTACAACTTTTCCACCTACAAAACCTTTGCCGTGCATATGACAAAGTCCTCTTCTTATTGGAGAAATTAAATTCAACCTGAAAATAATAGTATCACCAGGAATTACTTTTTTCTTGAATTTTGCATTGTCAATTTTCATAAAAAAGGTTAGATAATCTTCTGGATTTTCCACTGTATTTAAAATAAGTACTCCTCCTGCTTGAGCCATAGTTTCTAATTGTAATACTCCAGGCATTACTGGTTCTCCAGGGAAATGTCCTTTAAAATAATCTTCCTCTTCTTTTACAAATTTTGTACCAATAATAAAATCATCTCCCAATTCTCTAATTTCATCAATAAACAAAAATGGTTCTCTGTGTGGTAAGATGGTTTTTATTTTTTCTCTATCGTAAAGAGGGCTTGTATTGAAATCAATTTCAGGGGCTGTGTTTCTCATTTCTTGTGTCATAATTTCTTTTATTTTTTTAGCAAATGCTACATTTATAGTGTGTCCTGGTTTTTTTGCAATTATATGTCCTTTTATATTTTTTCCGACCAAAGTAATATCACCAATTACATCCAAAAGTTTGTGTCTTGCCGGTTCGTTTGGATGTCTTAATTCCAAATTGTTAAGTACTCCTTTTTCTTGCAAGGCAATATTTTCTTTATTAAAAGTATTAGCAAGTTGAGAGATTTTTTCTTCTGAAATCTCCCTATCTACTATAACTATTGCATTATTTAAATCTCCACCTTTTATTAGGTTGTTTTCCAATAAATCTTCTAATTCGTGCAAAAAACAAAATGTTCTGGAAGAAGCGAAATCATTTTCAAAATCTGAGATATTTTCTAATATGCTTTCTTGTTTTAGTAGAGTATTAGAATTATAATCTATTTCCACAGAAACTTTAAACTCATCAGAAGGAATTATAAGTATTTCGCTTCCTGTTTCTTCATCTTTGTAAGAGATTTTTCTTTTTACTGTGTAAAATGTTTTTTCTTTTTCTTGGATTTGAATACCTGCCTTATTAAGTGCTTTGCTAAAACCAATAGAGCTTCCATCTAAAATAGGGGTTTCTTTTGCATTTATCTCAATAAGTAAATTATCAATTTGTGCACCAGTAATTGCCGCCAAAATATGCTCGGTAGTATGTACGCTTACCCCATTTTTCTTAATAGTGGTGCCTCTTTTGGTGTGGGAAACCAAATTGGCATCTGCCTCAATAATTGGCATATTATCCAAATCCGTTCTTTGGAATTTTATCCCAAAATCATCCTTAGCTGGAACAAAAGTAATAGTACTTTCTACTCCAGTATGCAGCCCAACTCCACTTACAGAAACCCTCTCTTTTATGGTTCTTTGTTTACTGCTCATTTCTTTTCTGATAAAAATGCCTTTTCAATTTCTGATATAGTTTTGTAAAGTTCAGGTAGTTTTCTAAAAATAATATAACTTCTTTGGAAATCTCTGATGTCAAAAGCCATAGGTCCTTGCACTACTTTCCCTACCTCTTTTATGCTTGCTGCAAC
>CAYVKX010000038.1:0-18798 GCA_964452095.1 uncultured Weeksellaceae bacterium | reverse complement strand
CCTGCATAGATAACTCGCCCCATAACTGGCGCATAAATTAGTGATGCATCAAACACATCAGAACTAGGATTTTCAGCATCTATAATAGGATTTTCTTGTCTTGTTGCTAAGAGATTTTCTCCTCCTAAATACACATCAAATTTACGGAACTTCTTTGTAATTTGAGCATTATACAAAATAAAAGGATTGGAAAATTCCTTCTCAATTTTTGAGTGATTAGGAATTCTACTTTCTCCTACATAATTTGCTGTAACATCAAATTTCCATTTCTCAAAATTAGTGGCATAAGCCATATTCAACAAGGCTCTGTTTTTTGGAGTTAGAGATGCAATTTTATCCTCACCTTCATAAGTCGTTTGCACATCATTTATTTTATACGCCATCTTGATATCAAACCTATCAAAAAGCTCATAACCAAAATCAATTTGCATACTATTAGCAAAAGATGTGCCATTTAAATTATAGAAAGATAATTCACCTTCCTTTTCAATATCAACCACAACTTGGTTTTCGAAAACCGTTCTGTAATAATCTGCATTAAGGGTTCCTTCTCGCCCAAATAAATAAAAGCAATAAGTAATGTTTGTACCATAATTCCAAGCCATTTCAGGATTTAATTCTCCAATAGATATTTGCCTATTTGATGCTAAAAAAGAAGCATTTTCTACTAGTACATTAGCTACTCTAAATGCTCTACCTGCTGAAAAACGAATAGCAGTCTGTTCGGTAGGGTTGTACTTCATATTTAATCTGGGCAAGTAATTCAACTCTTCCGTATTATTATAATAATCCGCCCTGATTCCAGCCACTAAATTAAAGCTTTCACCCCATTTGTAAGCGTATTCTGAAAAAATACCACTCATCAAATCTACCCTAATATTATCGGAAAATGGATTGCTCGTATTTCCAGAAAAACTTTCGGTAAATCTATCGGCATAATAACTCATTCCATACTTTAAAATATGATTAGTATTTCCAATATAAGTTTGTCTAATAAGGTTCAAATAAGCACTTTCTTGCAAACCTTTACAATCATTGTTTCCAAAAATTGCTCTTTGATTATGCCTTCTAAATGAGGTTTGCAAAC
This sequence comes from uncultured Weeksellaceae bacterium, assembly GCA_964452095.1. Classification (GTDB taxonomy): domain Bacteria; phylum Bacteroidota; class Bacteroidia; order Flavobacteriales; family BACL11; genus DUAL01. The sequence goes on along the minus strand of CAYVKX010000038.1, from coordinate 17,711 downwards.
CCATACTTTTTCCAAGAGAATTTGGCATTAACATCCCTGTTTTTGAAGTAAATTCCAATAAATCGTTATGGATATCTACCTTATAAGAATTATCCACTCCATCAACTGTTCCTCCTACTCTATCTTCCGCCAATCCTCTTAAAGTAAAAGCAATATGATAATTTTTATTTCCCGTATATTCCCATCTATTTAGAATATTTACTTGCTTTGTTTTGGGCATATCCAAAAAACCATCACCACTATTCTCTACCTCCCTATCAAAATAAGAAATATGGGTAAATAAATTGGATTGCCAATTACCTTCTTTTTTGGAAAATTGAAGATTGTTTTCAATTTTTCCTTCTGAATTGGTATATGCATTCCAAAAAAGTTTAGGTGCCGATTTTGGTTTAAAATACTCCAAATTTATTTGACCAGCAAAAGATTCAAATCCATTAATTACAGACCCAGCACCCTTAATAATTTGAATAGACTCTATCCAAGTACCAGGAACATAGCTCAAACCATAGGAAGATGACATCCCTCTAATTAAAGGAATGTTCTCTTGAGCAATTTGGGTGTAAACCCCATCCAATCCAAGCATTTGAATTTGCTTTGCCCCAGAAACTGCATCCGTAAAAGTTACATCAACAGTGGCATTCGTACTAAAACTTTCTGAAAGGTTACAGCAAGCCGCTTTCTCCAATTCACCTGTGGAAAGCGTTTGCATATTAATCGTATTGATAGTAGAAAATTTAGTAGTATTTACTTTTCCTTTCACTTTTACTTCATCAAGCTCAACTGATGGAGTTAAGTAAATATGATAATGACTCCACTCTTTAATTTCTTGAGTGTACGTTTGGTATCCCACAAAACTAACCACCATAGTTGCTGGATATTTTTCAGGAGAAGGGATTAGGTAAAATCCTTCCAAATTGGTAGCAACACCAATAGTTGTTCCTTCCCAATAAACATTTGCTCCAGGAATTCCTACTTCACTTCCATCTTTCAGTTGCTCTACTACTCTTCCTTTAATTTTTTCTTCTTGTGCTTTTAAATTTATTGTTGCAATAAGCACTATTGCAATCATTATGAGTTTTTTCATTTTTTTATTATTTAAGATTATTAATCAGTTTCTAAATCTGAATAATATCCTATAATAAAAATGATTGTATTTGAGATAAAACGGGTTTCTTGAGTTTGGGTGGTGGTATTCCACTGAGATATTTTACAACTTTTAGGTTAATGTAATTAGATGAACTAATAGTCAGAAAAACATCCATAACAGAAACAATGGAAAAGTTGATATTTGATGAAGTAACTAAAGTTTCAAAATCAAAATGAAAAAGTTCGGTTTCGCTAGCACAGGAATTATCCTTAGTTTCTGGGCAGCAAGTTTTTTCAATTTCTGCCATACAGCAACTTACTTTCTTTTGACTTAACTCACAAGCAACTTCTTTTTCCATACTGCAAGAAGGCACTTCTGTTCCAAAATACAAAGCACCATCATCATCACACTTCATTTTTGAAATATTAACACCAACAGCAATCAGTAATACAAATACTGCCAAAATAACTGATACTATTTTTTGAATGCGTTTCATTTATTGCTTTACAAATTTAGATTTAACTCCATCAGCATCAATAAAATAAATGCCTCTACTTAAATTACTAACATCTATTTTCTTAGCTATATTGCTTTGCTTTATCATTAATTTCCCGCTAATATCAAAAACAGAAATATTATTAACTTCTTTACTGAAGAACAAAGTATTTTCTACAGGGTTAGGGAAAAATGAAAACTCTTTTTTTATTTCACTAACAGAGGAAATAATCCCATTGTAAGTTACAGTAATTGTAGTAGTATCGCTAAGGTCGTTATAAGGATAAAACTTATACTTTATTATTGCCTGACTTGGCAAGCCGAAAGGTGCATAATATCCAATAAACACTGTATCCTTTGTTTCAAAAGGCAAGAAAGTTTCTACTGCCCAAGCTGTATACACATCTTCTCCATAACAATCATCTCCCAAACAAAAATAATTAATAGTACTTGCTGTGGTATCAATTATTATTTTCTTACACAATATATGTAAAGTATCATTAGAATTATTTGTAATAGAATAATCTTGAGAAATAGTAGTGTAAGCAGGTCCAGTTACTGTTGTAGGTCCGCTTATGCTCAAGCTTTGTGCCATGATTATTGCTGGCAAAAAAGCCAACATTATTAGTGTGTGTTTTCTTATTATTTCCATATTGTTCTTCTTATATTAAATCCTAAATTAAATTTATTTTCTAAATAATTCCCTGCTTTTGAAGTGTACAAATCTTGCTCTAAAAGATGAGAAGAAGTGCTCAACACTATTTGAAAAGCATGACCTGAGGTTGCCATTTCATAACCTACTGACCAATGATTATCCAATATATTTTCTGGCTCTTGGATTTTATTATTGAGTTTGTAACCATACTCAAAAAGTACTGAGGAACGCAATCCAAACTTATATCTACCACTAGCAGAAATTAATGCTGTTAAGTTATCCTCATTTTCTGTTGTTAGGTTTTTATAAACAATTGTTTGAGTAAACTGCAGGGATAATTTATTATTTACCTTTCTAGAGATAATAACTTGAGTATTGTAAGTTATTTTATGGGAATTTTTGTATTCAAAAACAGAGGTGTCTCCATCCACAATATTAGCAAAATAAGAAGATGGCATTGCTTTTGGATTATCTGTTGAACGGTAAGCAGTGCTATGATACAAAGCAACCGATACTGGCATAGCACCATCTTTGGTTTGGCTAAGTAATTTGTGTTTTGCTTCAAAATCATAAGTTTTGTTGTACTTGGTTCTTCCTATTCCTACATACAAATCATCAGTTAAGTAGTAATTAAAAGCAAAACGGATATTTGCCGGCTTATCTAATCCTAAAAAATCATCATACAAAGTAGAGTCTAGCCCTACTTGCCCAAACCTATGCTGAATACGAAACTCCCAAGAATCTTTGGTTAACATCTCGGTAGTTTGAGTATTTAATAAAGTAGAATGACTAAATACATTACTGATATTTTCAGATTGTGCAAATAGTAAATTACTACTTAGAATTGTTATTATTAAAAAAATATTTATACTTACTTTCATTTTGTTTGTTTTAGATTTCTGATAAAAGTTACTAATTGCCACCTTTGTTTTTCAGAGAGTAAATCCTCATAAGTTGGCATTACTTTTCTTCCATTTGTAATTTTCCAAAAAATTTCTCCATCTGTTTGGATTTGAACTTTTTCGGAAGAAAAATCGGCAGGTTTTGGATCCAAACTTGCTCCTGCTGGCCCATCTCCTACTCCTTTTTTCCCATGGCAAGTCCAGCACAATTGCTTATAGAGTTTCTCCCCTTTTCTAATTGTCTTTTCATCAGTATTAGAAAAAGGATTCTTCAAGCTTTTTGCAGATTCTGGTGCAATCCAATCAGCAAAAGCAATAGCACTTATCAGAGTTATTATACTTATTATTTTCATTTTATTAGTTGTCTTTAGCTCCTTGCATTATCCAACCTTTTAGAAATATTAAAGTAGAATCTCCTGCTGGTAAATCAATAGAGCTAATGTTTGCACCTACCAAAGTTGCAGGCATTCCTACTCCAAATGCGGCATTCTTTTCTAATTTTTGAATAACTACTGAGCTATCCAAATTATAAGGAACTACCCTATACATATCTGGAAATTCATGTGACATTTCCTGGGTTAAATCTAAATAGGAATACTTTGCTAAGTCTAACTTTCCAGCAGCCTCAAAATACGAATGACACCCTTGAGTGGTACAATGCTGATTAAATAGAGGTTGCAAATCATCTTTAAAACTAATCTTTCTTATTTCAAAAATCTCAACAGGCTCAATTGCTTTCTCACATGAAACAAAAACAAAACCTAATAATAAAATAGTAATTATTTGTTTTTTCATCATGGTGTTATTATTATCTTTTTAGAAGTAATTGTACGACTATCTTCAATAAAAGAAACAACATAGGTTCCCGCTTTTAATTTAGAAGAAATATCAAAAGTAGTAGTTGTATTTACTTTTTCATCCATTACTATTCTATCCATAATATCTACAATTACTAAGCGGTTATTTTTCCCATTTACATTAATCTGAATCTTTAAATCAGTTCCATCAGATGGTGTTGGAAAAACAGAAAACTTTGGCGTAAAAGAAGTTTCATCTACTGAAGTAAGTGCACAAGCTATGGTGTTAAAGTTAAGTGCCACAGTAGCCGAATCATAATAAAGCAAAGGATCGGCATTATAAATAGTATCTAATTTGTGCATCCAAAAAGTAGGAGCAGGAGGATTAGTAGTAGCACCCCAAGTAATTCCTGGTGCGTAAAACAAAAGCGTATGCCATCCTGTATAAACTCCTCCAGGACCTGAAGGATCTACTAAGCCCAACATATCTTGTATTTTATCAGAAATTATTTGTGTAGAATCATAATAATGATGATATCTTCCTAAGCCAGTAGGATCTGGAAATAAACCTACTCGTCCTACCGCATCAGCATAAGTAGTTGTAGTGAATACTTTTGTCCAATTAAAGAAATAATGAATATGAGGATTATCACCACAACTTTTATTATTTTCATAAATAGCAACCTGATTGCTTACCATTTCCAAACAGCCAGGGCAAGAAGGATCATTAGTCATTACCACTCTTAAACTATTTGGGTAACTATTAAAGTCATTTTTCCAGCCCGTTTCGGTTGTGTAGGTTTGTGCAAATAGTTGCGATACTGAAGCAAAAATAATTGCTCCAATTGTAAATAATTTATTTAGTTTCATTTTGTTATTCTTTTATGAAGATCGTTTTAAAATCTTCTGTTTTAATAATATAAGTGCCTTTTGCTAAAGTAGACACATTAACTTTTACTGATGTAACATCCATTACTTTTTTACCATTTACATCAAATATCTCAGCAATCCCGTTTAATCCTTCAACAGTTAATATATCAGTTGCAGGATTAGGATATACAGAAAATTTTATTGATTGTCCTTGCTCAACATAAGTAGTACTACATTCATCAGTGCATGCACTTAAAAGAGTATAAGCACCATTTCCTGTTCCAGGATCAACACAAGAACCAGCTATACATTCCCAAGTTGGAGTAACTGTAGAACAGCCAGGACCTGTAACTGTTATCTGCCCCCACAATGATTGTTTTGTTGGATTACTTCCACATCTGAAATTATAAGTTCCTGCTGTTGGAATTGATAAAAGCATAGGGTTAGAAGGTCCTTGAGAAGGAAGTAAGGTTAACCCTTGGCTTGGCCAATAATTAGGATCCGTTGAAGGCCCAAAACCTCCCTCATCAACTGGATGTGTTTGAAAACCTACATTATGGAATTCAAAAATTTCATTACAATCTACAGTAAGGTAAGCAGATGGAGTATGACCTCCATTATGACTCCAAGTCATAAATTGATTTTGTGCCATTGCAAAAGTTCCTACTAATGCAAATGCAATTGTTAAAATTTGTTTTTTCATTTTTTTTGTTTTTGTTAAAGTTAATAAAATTGTTTTACTAGTGTTAATTATTGTTTTCATTGTTTTAATTTTTTAAAAGTTTGTAAAATTAGTTAATTATTGTTTGATAAATTTAGTTGTTGTGTTATTAATTCTAATAAAGTAGATTCCTTTACTTAATTTATTCACATCAATAGTGGAAGTTGTTTTAGTTAGCAAAGCTTTAAACATCAGTTTCCCTGTAATATCTACAATTTCTATATTAGAATTTTGTACTTTTTTAAGTTCAATCTTCAAATAAGAATTAGCAGGATTAGGATAAATACTAAACTCATTATTCTCTATTGCTTGCACTGATGCTACATCAACTACTGTAAACTGCCCCATCATAGTAGTGTCTTCATGCGTAATAATGTGGCAATGGTACATCCAGGGAGTTACAGGATCGGTAAAATCCTCAAACTTTGTAATGAATTTGGCAGAGCCCATAAAAGCAGGAACCAAAACCATATCTTTCCAACCTTGCATGTGGGCAGGAGGCGGAACACCATTTATCTCTAAGATATTAAATTGCACATCATGTATATGAAAAGGATGTGAAATCATAGATTGATTATTAAGTGTCCATATTTCCACATTATTAATTGGAATCTGATAATTTATTACATTCATATCAAATGGTGCATTATTGATAAGGAAAGGGCCTGTTAATCCAGTAGGGCCTCCCATTCCTCCAGCTACAGAAAAATCTAATTGTCTGTTTTCATCTACATTTACTTGGTTCCACTGATTTACCGTAACCAAAGTAGCTGGAATTGTAGTAACCGCATTAGCAGTGGGCGCACCAACATTTAAAGTAAGTAAAGGAAAATCAGCTCCATTAAGCGGATTATTAGCATAAAAAGGAATTGGCTGAACTTGTCCCATTCCTCCCAAATTAGCAGCATCCGTTCCATACACTCCACTAGGAATTCCTGTTCCATAATTCATTAGCTGAATGGTATCGCCTTGCATATTGTTTAAATCCACCAAAATCTCATATCTCTCACCAGGACTCATTAGCAATCTGTTAAGCGAAACAGGTGCATTTAGCAATCCTCCATCAGAAGCAATCACAAAAAAGTTAGCGTTATTGCTTAATCCTACATTATATGATCTTTCAAGCGATCCAGCTAAAAGTCGCAATCTTACCACTTGAGCAGGAGCATCAAAATAAGCATCCCTAGTAGCATTTACAAGTAAAAGGGTGTCCATTGCAGCATTTGCCTCATTATTATCAATTTGAAAATTAGCATCCATTACTTTGGTTTGCAAAGCCACAGGAATATCATCTACTCCATACTCTCTAGGTAAATCAAGTACGGCTTCATCATCATCTTTCACAATGATAAAAGCAGCTAATCCATTCATCACATGCTCATAAGTTTGATGATGCAAATGCGGATGATACCAATAAGTAGCAGCATGATCCATCACAGTCCAAGTTGGACTCCAAGTTCCACCGGCAGGAATAGTAGTATGCGGACCTCCATCCATTATTGCAGGCAAATGCACTCCATGCCAATGTATAGTAGTTTCATGTCCTAATTGATTATCAAAGTTTACTGTTACCACATCTCCTTTATTCATGAGTAAAGTTGGACCAAGTATTGGGAAACTCATTCCCCAAGTTTTAGTAAAATATCCTGGGAAAAACTCCATAGAATCTTCCGCAAGAGTTAGGTTGAATGATGTCCCACTCATAGTTGGTGGAACAATCAATGGATTTTGTGCTATAATGTTGTTTGTTGCAATTAGCACTATTGCAATTAAAATTGTTTTTTTAAGTGTTTTCATTTTTTTAAGATTTTAATTTTTAATAAATTTAGTAATTTGACTCTCTGCTTTAATAAAATAAACTCCTTTAGAAAATTCAGAAATATCTATTTTCATTTCAGAAGAGTTTAATTTATCAGTATAAATAACTTCACCCGTTATTGATAAAATTTCTAATTTCTCGTTTTCAATATTAGCTGAAGAAATAGTAATTACATCAGAAGAAGGGTTAGGTGTAATTGAAAAAGTATTTTCAATATCATTTACAGCTGTAGTTGTATTGCAATTCCCAACAAAACTATAAGGATTAGCACTTTGCCCAATAAGTGTAGTAGTTTTATCAGGGCAAACCATATATACATAAGGCCAGAAAAATCCAGTTTGATAATCATTAGCTATCGTATTAGTATTCACTGTGCCATCCATACAAAAAGTAGGGTGAGATGTTCCGGTAAGCCAATCACCTTGAGTTGAAGTATTACAAGCTCCTCCTGTTAAACAAGAGCAATCGTTTCCATCTGCTTCAATAGCAAAAACCATTACATCATTAGTAGTATTAGTACTTACACCAGGGTACCCTGAAGGTCCGTGCTGAACATATAAATCTTCAAAAGCACCAGATTGTTTGTAAGTCCAACAAGGAGGGCACCATACTGCAAATAAATCCAGAAATACGGTTTTCCCTTCATTTAGTAAACTGTATAAATTATGTGTTGTTCCATTTTCATCTACAAGAGTAAAATCAGGAGCAATTGAGCCGTCAGGCAGTTGTGCAAAACTATTTATAGAAAATAAAGAGATTGCAAAAAGTAAAATTGTTTTTTTAATTATTTTCATTTTTATAAGATTTTTAATTAGTTATTATTTTTTGTGTTACAAATTAAAGTAACAGTTTTGATTTTAGTTTGCAACAAATGTTACAAAACAAATCGGTTAAATTAAAAACTGAATCTTATAAAAGAAAGGACTGAATCTGGGATAATATGGGCTTTCGCACCAGAGGTGGTGCATCAGCATAATGAGTATTATATGATAAATCAGATGCTGAAATCTGATAAAAATCGAACAGTATGGTTATTAGCGGCTGAACAATTGAAAAATCTAAAACTTCACTACATTTACATTCTTGTGTAATTAAATCAATCTGTAGTAATAAAGATTCTTTTTCGCAATCTTCCTTTGGCTTCTTATCTGCTTTTTGCTGTTGCTTACAGCACTTTTTCTTTTCCATATTACAAGCCACTTTTTGCTCTGCCTTACAATTAGGAACTTCCGTGCCAACAAAAATCTTCCCACCTTTATCACATTGCATTTTAGAAATATTTATTCCCATTGACACAAATAATGTGAAGGCGGTAAAAGTTAGAACAATTATATTTTTAAATGTTTTATTCATAATTGATGGGGCAAAGATACAAAACCTTTTTGAGATAAAAAAAGGCAGTATTTTAAAAATCTTACGCATTCACATTTTTTTTAAATACCGAAAAAATAAAATTTTGAATTGTACCAAATGGCGTTTCATGGTTTTTAGTAAAAAATTCTATTAAAGAAAAAGTACTCTCAAAATGAGAATTCATTTCTTCTTTTGAGTATTTACTTACCTGCAAACCACAACATTTATCAGGTCCTTTTTCAGAGAAGGTAGCTAAAATAAAACTACCACCATCTATAATATTTTCGTTTAGCAGGTTTTTATAAAAATCAATATCATTCTCATTAGTTAAAAAATGAAACACTGCTCTATCGTGCCACACATCATATTTCTTTGTTGGAATAAATTCTGTAATATCAGCAACTATCCATCTTATTTGTTCAGCCAATTTTCCAAGGCGTTTTTTTGCTTTATTTATTGCATTTTCCGAAATATCCAATACTGTAATATCAGTATATCCTAATTTCAAAAGCTCATCTACCAAGAACCCATCTCCTCCACCAATATCAATTATAGTAGCATCTTTATTAGGCGCTACTTTTTCAATTAAATCCAAAGAAGTTTTTGGGAGTTTTTGATACCAACTAACTTCTTGCATTCCTTTTTTATCATAAATATTTTCCCAATGTTCTTGTTTCACTTAAAAAGAATTTATTGTGTTTTTAATAATCTCTACACACTCCATTAATTGCTCTTCAGTAATAACTAGTGGTGGTGCAAATCGGATTATATCTCCATGAGTTGGTTTTGCTAGTAATCCATTATCTCTTAATTTCAAGCAAACATCCCAAGCTTCTTTACCATTTTTAGGTTTAATAACAATTGCATTTAACAACCCCTTTCCTCTTACCAAAGTAATCATATCAGAGTAAATTGCTTCTAGTTCTGCTCTTAATATTTTACCTAATCTCTCTGCATTTTCTGCCAATTTCTCTTCTTTTATTACCTCTAGTGCAGCAATAGCTACTTTGTTTGCTAAGGGGTTTCCACCAAAAGTAGAGCCATGTTCTCCTGGACGGATACACATCATAACCTCATCATTTGCTAATACTGCAGAAACTGGAAACACGCCACCAGAAATTGCTTTTCCTAAAATTAAAATATCTGGTTTTACATTTTCATGATCACATGCTAAAAGCTTACCTGTTCTTGCAATTCCTGTTTGCACTTCATCAGCAATAAATAAAACGCCTGCATCTTTACATAAATTATATGCACCTTTTAAATATCCTTCATCTGGAACAAAAACTCCTGCTTCTCCTTGTATAGGTTCTGCCATAAATCCCGCAATATTTGGATCTTTTAGGGCTTCTTCTAACGCATCCAAATCATTATATGGTATATTTACAAAACCTGGAGTATATGGTCCGAATTCATCTCTTGCATCAGCATCATTACTAAAAGAAATAATTGTAGTTGTTCTCCCATGAAAATTTCCATCACACACTATAATTTTTGCAGAATCAGGAGATAATCCTTTTTTCTGATAACTCCATTTCCTACATAGTTTTAGTGCCGTTTCAACAGCTTCTGCACCAGTATTCATTGGCAAAACTTTATCAAAACCAAAATAATTGGTGATGTATTTCTCATACTCCCCAAGCGAATCATTATAAAAAGCTCTTGAAGTAAGGGTTAAAACATCCGCTTGTTTTTTTAGTGCATCTACAATTTTTGGGTGGCAATGCCCTTGGTTTACTGCAGAATAAGCAGACAAGAAATCATAATATTTTTTCCCTTCTACATCCCATACAAATACTCCCTCTCCTTTAGCTAAAACTACTGGTAATGGATGGTAGTTGTGTGCACCATACTTATCTTCTAATGCTATATAATCTTGTGAATTTCTCATCTCTTATTTTTGAGCAAATATAAAAAAGAAACCCCACAAAAGTGGGGTTCCTTAAACATTGTATTATGAAAAATAAATATTATTTATTATCATCATCATTTACTTCCTCAAACTCTACATCTGTTACATCATCTCCTGCTGAGTTTTCTGAAGTTTCTGCTCCCTCAGTAGGATTTGCACCTTGAGTATCTTTATACATTTCCTCAGAAGCAGCTGCCCAAGCAGTATTGATGGTTTCCATTGACGCATCAATAGCATCCAAATCTTTGCTTTCGTGTGCTTTTTTAAGCTCCACTAAAGCATCTTCAATTGGCTTCTTTTTATCATCAGATAATTTTTCACCAAATTCTTTCAGTTGCTTTTCAGTTTGAAAAATCATTCCATCCGCTCCATTTATTTTATCAGCTGTTTCTTTAGCTTTTTTATCAGCCTCCTCATTTGCTTCCGCTTCTTGTTTCATTTTCTCTATTTCATCATCAGAAAGCCCTGAAGATGCTTCAATTTTAATGTTTTGCTCTTTTCCTGTTGCTTTATCTTTTGCTGAAACATTCAAGATTCCATTAGCATCAATATCAAAAGTTACTTCAATTTGAGGAACTCCTCTAGGCGCAGGTGGAATATCAGCTAATTGGAACCTCCCAATTGATTTATTATCAGCAGCCATTGGTCTTTCTCCTTGTAATACATGAATATCCACAGCAGGCTGGTTATCAGCAGCAGTTGAGAACACCTCAGATTTTTTAGTTGGAATAGTAGTGTTTGACTCAATTAATTTTGTCATTACACTTCCCATAGTTTCAATTCCTAAAGATAGTGGCGTAACATCTAAAAGAAGTACATCTTTCACCTCACCAGTTAAAACACCACCTTGAATAGCAGCACCAAGTGCAACTACCTCATCAGGATTTACTCCCTTAGAAGGTGTTTTCTCAAAATACTTTTCTACTACTTCTTGTATTGCTGGAATTCTTGTAGAACCTCCCACTAAAATCACTTCATCAATATCAGATGGTTTCATTCCAGCATCTTTCATTGCTGTTTTACATGGGGCAAGTGTTGCTTGAATTAACTTATCAGCCAATTTCTCGAATTGCGTTCTTGTTAAGGTTCTTACTAAATGCTTTGGTCCTGAATCAGTAGCCGTTACATAAGGTAAGTTAATTTCCGTTTGAGAAGATGAAGAAAGCTCCACTTTTGCTTTTTCGGCTGCTTCTTTTAACCTTTGTAATGCCATTGGATCTTTTCTTAAATCCAATTTTTCATCTTTTAAGAATTCTTCTGCTAACCAATCAATAATTACTTGATCAAAATCATCACCACCAAGGTGTGTATCTCCATTAGTTGATTTTACTTCAAACACGCCATCTCCTAAATCTAAAATAGAAATATCAAAAGTTCCACCACCTAAATCAAATACAGCAATTGTTCTATCTTTATCTGATTTATCCAAGCCATAAGCCAATGCTGCTGCAGTTGGCTCATTGATGATTCTTTTTACCGTAAGCCCAGCAATTTCTCCTGCCTCTTTTGTTGCTTGTCTTTGTGCATCATTAAAGTAAGCCGGCACAGTTACTACTGCCTCCGTTACGCTTGTTCCCAAATAGTCCTCAGCAGTTTTTTTCATTTTCTGCAATATCATAGCAGAGATTTCTTGAGGAGTGTACTTTCTATCATCAATTTGTACTCTTGGCGTATTGCCCTCTCCTTTTACTACTTTATAAGGAACTCTAGCAATTTCCTTTTTTACTTTCGCAAAACTTTCTCCCATAAATCTTTTGATAGAAAAGATGGTTTTATCTGGGTTAGTAATTGCTTGTCGTTTGGCAGAGTCGCCAATTTTTCTTTCGCCACCTTTTATAAAGGCAACTACTGAAGGGGTTGTTCTGTTACCCTCACTGTTAGGAATTATAACCGCCTCATTACCTTCCATTACGGACACACAAGAGTTGGTTGTTCCTAAATCGATTCCAATAATTTTACTCATTTTGTTTAATTTTTTATAGTTAATAAATTGTTTATTGTTTTCGCTTTTATAAACAGCAACAACTATGCCAAAAGAATAAATAAAGAAAAGATGACAAAATTACTGACAGATAGTCAGATAAAGAAGATTATTCGAACCCTAAATTACTATACTCAAGAGAGAGTCCTTTTGCAGTAGCATCTGTAAATAGTATTATTTCATTTCTATTATACCTACAACTAAAAAGCCCAATACCATTATTGATATTTGAAAAAACTGGGCGTTCTTGTACAATACCTTCAAATGGCTCATTTACTGCCATATAAGTATATAAATCTTCACTTCCAACAGTGTATTGCAATTCCATATACACAAGCATTCTGTAATCCATATTGCTTTGCATTTCTGGTATATTAGCAGAAATAAAATTCACAAATCCTTCTCCCTCAAAAGTGTAATGCATTTCTGAGTTTCCTTCAAATTGCTGAGTGGGCTGTACCCAATCCAGATACTCTAATGAGGAAGTGCCATCAGTATAAAAATTACGGTAATATATTCTTCCTATAATTTGATAAATAAAACCATTTTTGGAGTGAAGCCATTTTACGGTAGTAGTTACTTTTTCGTAAGGTGGCATTGCTCCCAGATTAAGCACATCAGTACTATAAAATCCCATTTTCATTAATGCATTATTATCGAGCGTTAAGCCATTTATCAAATTAGTTTTTGCCCATATTTTTTTTCCTGATGTTTTATTTAATATAGATAAAATATACTCTTTTTCATCTGCATTATTGCTTTGAAAAAAACCACTTGGTGTAGTGTAAATAATATTATTCTCAGTAGAGAAAAGCCCATCCTCTTTTTCTAAAATGGTATCGGAAAGCGTTACAAATCCAAGAGTATCATAAGCGCCAAAGGCAGCTTGTTTTACTTTAAAAACCTTCACTTCCATAGAATCAGGAATGTAATTAACTGAATCGGCTATTGAAGCCATCTGCAATGCATCTGCTTCTCCTAAATATGCTTTATTAATTTTTATGTATTGCTGTGTTTTACTTTGGTCCAAAAGTCCGTACACAATGGTTACTTCCTCCCAATTAGCATTTACTTCAAATTCGGTTTCGCAAGCCGTAAAAACAAGCGAAAAAAGTATAATAATAGTTGTTGTTTTTTTCATGTCGGCAAAGTTATTTATTTTAGTCATATAATAATTACATTATTTGTAAATTTGCCCAATCATAAAAAACTAAAAATATTATGAAAAAGAATCTTTGTTTTTTTATTGTAAGTACAATGCTTACTGTTTCTAATCTATGGGCTCAAAAATTATCTGCAAATTTATTTCCGGCAAATGTTATCCATGAGGAATTTACAATTAGCAGTGAAAACTGGCCAACCATTACTAGTACTGATAATTATTTTATTTTTGATAAAGGAGATTATTTACTGAGTAGAACTCATAAAGAAAGTGAGTACGCAATACTTGCTGCTAATAGTCAGGACTTTCAGGATTTTGCCATCAAAACAAGTATTCGAATTGGTCCTTCTGATAACCCAAAATCAAATTTGGGGCTAATTCTGAAAGCCCAAAAAGATGGAAAAGGTGCTGTAATTGTAGAGTTTAATAGAAATAAAAAATACAGAATCAAGCAATTAGCTGGCTTTTATTACAGTAATATTACAGGAAAAACTAATGATGATGGTTGGGTAAAATCGCCTAAAATGCAAGGAGGAGACCAGGCGAACACCATTGAAATAAGATGCAAAAGCAATCTGTACGAACTCTATATTAACAGCAAATACGAAACTACTTTCTTTTTGAACGTTTATTTGAGCGGCTCGGTTGGAATAATTATTGGCCCAGAAACAAAAGCTAGAGTTGAGTATTTTTATTTGAATACAAATGAAAAAGCAGAAGGTGCTACTAAAAACAATGAAGAAAGCAAACAGCAAAAAGAAGAAATTGAAAATTTGACAGTAGAACTTAGCACAAAAGTTACATTGCTTAAAAAGTTGGAAGAAGAAAATCAGCAATATGAAGATGAAATAAGCTCTCTGAGGAAGGAGATAAAAAACATTAAGCAAAATTTAGAAGAAGTAAAACAGCAAAACACATCTTTAAGCAATGCTAATTCCGAATTAAGAAATAATATTACAACAGCCAACACCTCAAATAACACCTCAATAAGCGAGAAGCAATCAGAAATTAATACTCTCAACAATCAATTAAAAATAGAAAAAAGCAATGTAGCATCATTGCAATCGGAAGTAAATGTTTTAAAAACAAAAGTTAAAAAAATTGCTTTATTAGAAAGTAAAATTGAAGATACAGAAGTAATCAATATCGAACAAGTTAAACTACTCAATAGTAAAATAACAAAGCTAAATGATAAAATCAGTAAACTGGAAGATGAAAAAAATAATTTAAACAATAGCTTAACCTCAGAAAGAAAATCAGCAAATGAATTGAAAATAGTAAACACTAGTGATAAGCAAGAAATTACGACTTTGAATAATCAGATTAGTAATTTGAAAAAGAAAGTTGAACAGAAATCTTCAGAAATAATTACTTTAAAATCTGACTTAAAAACTGAAAAATCAAAAGCAACAAAATCAGCAACTGATATAAAGAAATTAAACACTAATAATAAGCAGGAAATTACAACTTTAAACAATCAGATTAGTAATTTAAATAATAAGATTAGCGGTCTGCAAAAAGAGAAAGATAATTTGAGTGCAAAATTATCTGCACAAAGTAAATCTGGAAGCAAAAAAGAAAAAGATTTACAAAAAGAAATTAGTAGTTTGAAAAAGAACTTGACTGCAACAACTGCCGAGCTAAAAACTAACAAACAACAAAAAAATAAAATGCAAAACGAAATTGCTAACATTGAAAGTTTTAAACAGAAATCAAAGGGTGAAAAAGAAGAGTTAGTAATAAAAAACAACTCATTAAACCAAAAAATAGCGGCAATCAATAAGCAAATAAAAGCACTTACTGATTCGATAAATGCAAGCGACAAAAGATATGAGGATTTAAAATCTTTTATGGTTTCTCAAGGAATAATAAAAAATGGTGGAGTTAAAAAAACTACTCCAATCACAACAAATGTAGAACAAAATCTTGAAGGAAAAGAATTTTATAGCGTACAGTTAGGTGTATTTATCGCTCCAGTTCCCGATTCTAGGTTTAGCAATGCAAAAGATATTTATAATATCAAAAATGAAGATGGTATATTTTTGTATTTATCAGGGGAATACCAAAACCTTAATGATGCTATTAGAGAGAAAAATAATTTGATAGGAAAAGGAGAAAACAACCTTTATGTAGTAAAAGTAATTGATAGAAGAAAAGTAGTACTAGTAGAATAATGAGTATAGCAAAAAACGATTATAAAAAAGTAACTACCCACACCCTTGCTGAAATGAAGCAAAATGGGGAGAAAATTTCTATGCTTACAGCATATGATTATACGCTTGCGAAAATTATTGATGGAGCTGGGATTGATGTAATTCTTGTTGGCGATTCTGCATCTAATGTAATGGCAGGGCACGAAACCACTTTACCTATTACTCTTAATGAAATGATTTATCATGCTTCTTCAGTAGTTAGAGCAGTAGATAGAGCTTTAGTGGTAGTGGATATGCCTTTTGGTTCGTATCAAGGAAATTCTAAAGAGGCTCTAAATTCAGCAATTAGAATAATGAAAGAAAGTGGTGGGCACTCAGTAAAATTAGAAGGAGGAAGTGAAATTATTGAATCAATAAAACGAATACTTACTGCTGGAATCCCTGTAATGGGACATTTAGGCTTAACTCCTCAATCAATATATAAATTTGGCACATACTCTGTAAGAGCTAAAGAAGAAGCAGAAGCTGAAAAACTTTTAGAAGATGCTAAACTTTTAGAAGAAGCAGGTTGCTTTGGATTAGTGTTAGAGAAGGTTCCGTCCGAATTAGCAAAAAAAGTAGCAGATAGTATCAATATACCAGTAATTGGAATTGGTGCTGGAAATGATGTTGATGGTCAGGTGCTTGTTTTACACGATATGCTTGGTATGACACATGAGTTTAATCCTAGATTTCTTAGAAGATACCTCAATCTTTTTGAGGATATAACTTCTGCTGTTCAATCTTATGTGCAAGATGTAAAATCTAGAGACTTTCCAAACGATAAAGAACAGTATTAAAGTGCTAGAAATTCTATATGAGGACAATCACCTCATTGCTGTAAACAAAAAATCAGGAGATATAGTGCAAGGTGATAAAACAGGAGATACTCCCCTATCCGATTTTATAAAAGCATACATTAAAAAGAAATACAACAAGCCAGGAGAAGTTTTCTTAGGAACTATTCATAGATTAGATCGCCCAACTTCTGGGGTGGTACTTTTTGCAAGAACCTCAAAAGCACTCAGCAGAATGAATGAGCAATTTAGAGATAAAAAGGTACAAAAAACTTATTGGACAATAGTAGATAATGCCCCACCAAATAATAGCGGAACTCTAGATAACTACTTATTAAAAAACCAAAAGCAGAACAAATCTTATATTACTAAAGCTAATGGAGGAAAATATGCTGTTTTGGACTACAAATTGCTGAGAAAATTAGATAATTTTTTCCACCTTGAGATAAAGCCAAAAACCGGCAGACACCACCAAATAAGAGTGCAATTGGCACATATTGGTTGCATCATAAAAGGCGATTTGAAATATGGCGCTAAGCGTTCCAATAAAGATGCAAGCATACATCTTCTTGCCCAAAAATTAGAGTTCTTGCATCCTGTAAAGAAAGAAACAATTACAATTGTTGCTCCAGTTCCAAAAGACAGTCTGTGGGATGCTTGTATTTAAAAAAGGTGCAGAAAATCTGCTCCTTTTAATCTGTTAAACTAGTTGCTTTTAACTAGTACCTAGTCACTTTAAACTTACTGCAAGATAAGTTTCTTATTTACTACTCCATTTTGAGTTTCAATCTCTAACATATAAATTCCTTTAGGGAAAGTTGCTAAATCAAATTGCTTACTGTACTCGCCAATAAATTCTTGCTTACTTTCGGTAAAAATTACTTCTCCTAATAAGTTTACAACCCTAACTTCCAAGCTTTGAATTTCTTCTGAAATGAAACTCACATTGAAAACATCTCTTGATGGAT
>CAYVKX010000037.1:425-19069 GCA_964452095.1 uncultured Weeksellaceae bacterium | reverse complement strand
TGATGCTACTGTAAAAGCGGGTGCTTGGTTCCCAATTACTGGAAAGAAAAATTTAAGATTGCAAGAAATTGCAATGGAAAATAGATTACCAATTATTTACTTAGTGGATTCTGCTGGGGTGTTCTTACCTATGCAAGATGAAATTTTTCCAGACAAAGAACATTTCGGAAGAATTTTTAGGAACAATGCTAAAATGAGTTCTATGGGAATCACTCAGATTTCTGCAATAATGGGATCTTGTGTTGCTGGGGGTGCCTACCTACCTATCATGTCGGATGAAGCTCTGATTGTGGATAAAACAGCTTCTATATTTTTGGCAGGAAGTTACTTGGTAAAAGCTGCTATTGGCGAAAGTATTGATAACGAAACTTTGGGTGGTGCTACTACCCATTGCGAAATTTCTGGAGTTACAGATTACAAAGCAAAAGACGATAAAGATGCTCTGGATAAAATCCGAAATATAATGGATAAAATTGGAGAGAGCGAAAAAGCAGGATTCAACAGAAAAGAAAGTAAAAAACCAAAAGAGGACGAAAAAGAAATATACGGAATTTTACCTAGAGATAGAGCAAAACCCTACAACATGAAGGATATCATTGCTCGACTAGTTGATGATTCTGATTTTGAAGAATATAAAGAAGGATACGGACAATCCATAGTTTGCGGATATGCAAGAGTAGATGGTTGGGCAGTTGGTATAGTTGCCAATCAGAGAGAGATGATTAAATCTAAGAAAGGAGAATTGCAATTTGGTGGTGTTATCTATTCGGATTCAGCAGACAAAGCAGCAAGATTTATTGCTAATTGTAACCAGAAGAAAATACCATTGGTATTCTTACAAGATGTTACTGGTTTTATGGTCGGCTCTCGCTCCGAACATGGTGGAATTATAAAAGATGGTGCCAAAATGGTAAATGCCATGGCAAATTCTGTAGTTCCTAAATTCACTATTATTATTGGAAATTCCTATGGTGCAGGAAACTATGCCATGTGCGGTAAAGCTTATGATCCAAGACTAATTGTAGCTTGGCCTACTGCTCAGTTAGCAGTTATGGGTGGCGCGCAAGCAGCTAAAGTTTTATTACAGATTGAAAAGGCAAGCCTTAAAGCAAAAGGTGAAGAAATTGATGCTAAAGCAGAAGCAAAATTATTAAAAACTATTACGGATAGATATGATGCACAAACCTCTCCTTATTATGCTGCTTCTCGTTTATGGACTGATGCTATTATTGATCCGTTAGAAACTAGAAAAGTAATCTCTATGGGAATTGAAGCTGCCAATAATGCACCTATAAAAGAGGCCTATAATCCTGGGGTGATACAATCATAGTTTTATTCTAAAATTATCCTTTTTTCTATAACTCCACCTTCATAGATATAAAATAAAGGCATATTTTTCTTTGGGAATGTTTCTCTTCCTAGCACATCTACTATTTTTAATAACTTCTTTTTTACTATTTCTGATGGAAAAGGAATAATTGAAGTGGATAAAGAGGAAATAGCAACATTAAGAGAATAAGGAAATATTACAATATTTGTACTAGATGTATCTTTCCTCATTTTAATGTAAGATATACTATCTATGGTAGAAAACAGAGAGTCTGAAGTCCATTTTTCCCAACTAATATTTCCACTTATTATATTATTTACATTCACCTCAAGCGTATCCTCCGATATATTACTAAGAATAATCACCTCATCAGTAGAATTCTCAAATTTCCAACCAAATAATTTAGGAAAAGCAATAGAAGTCATCAATCCGCTACTATTAGGATACTCTACTGAATCAATTAATAATTGAGGTGTTTCTATTCTGGTAGCAGTTATCATATCTGATAAATGTTCATTCCAAATTGAAGCGAACAGCCCAGTAGATCTTTTTCTGAAATCATTGTCAGTATCCAAAGCGTCAAAATTCTGAAATATTCCACCTACATTATGTAACAACATCATTTCTACTAAATTATTCGACATCAAAATATTATTCATTGCAGAAAGAATTAGAACATGAGCCCAAGTATTAGTATACCGTAAATCATAGGTTTTGTCGAATAGGTTATATTCCGTTACCCATATCTCATAATCCTGCAGCTTACTTATTGTATCCTGAAAACACCTCCATTTTTCATTTTGAGGAATATGATAAAAAGGATATGCTAAAATTTCTTGAGTTGTAAATAATGTATCTACATCTTTCAAATAAAGATAAGGATGCCAAACCAAAGCATCTACTGAATCTAACATATTATAAATACTATCATTCCAATGGTTTACTCTTGGATTAGATGACCCTGTATTACCACCTACAACAGCTATTTTAGCATTTGGTAGTATTGATTTTATAGAATCAATATACAGAGAGCATTCTCTTGCATAATCTCCAGCTGTTGGATATTTCATTATCTTAAAAATATTATTATGATTTATCTCACTACCTAGTTCTACTTTATTAATAACAACACCATCATTTATTGCATTTCGTAATGATTGTGACTGAATAACAACAGTCGAACTCATCATATTCATAATAAATAGGCCTTCAGAATCAATTTGATCTAACGCTTCCTGAAATCTTATTGGCCTAATATCTATTGTATCAAAAGAATACCACCCAGCATTCATAGTATAAATGGTATCTGTTATTGCTGTATCTAATACAGATTGAGGAAAGAACCACCCATTATCCCAATCCCAAAAATTTGCAGCTGTTGCTCCAGGATATCGTAATATATCTGGATGCATGCTTGCTACTGAATCATTAAAAACTGAATCTACCCATGAAGGACCTCTTACAGTGTTTCCATTAAAACCTACATCAGGTACTGAGCGACTAAAAGTATCTAATTGAAGAACAATTTGACCTTCAGTAAAAAATGGGAATAGCAAGATGAATAAAATCTTTCTCATAAAAAGGTAATAATTATTTTCAAATATATAAAATAGTAACTAGTATTCAATAATCAATTAAAGAAATTATAAAACCTTAACCTTTCAATACAATATACCGTATATACATTATGTATATAATATACATTTTGTATATTTGCCTAAAATTATTGTTATGAGAAAGAATATTGACATAGAAGAATCTGTACTTTTAAAACTAAAGATGCTATCTGTTTTTGAGAACTTAAGTGTAAAAGGATTGATGGAAAAAGCCATTACTTTTTATGTAGAAACCAAAGAAAAAGAAAGAGTACAAGCACTTACGAAAGAAGAAAAAGAGGACTTAGGTTTACTCCTACTAATGCAACAAGCTGATAGCACAGAAACCGTAACTGAAAAAGAAGTTTTTGATTATTTAGATAAATAATGAAACTGATTTATCTTTCCTCTTTCCTAAAAGACCTAAAAAAAGTGGACGACAAAAAAGTAAAAACCAAAGTAAAGGAAATACTTTTATCTCTTAAAGAAATAGAGAACATACAAAACAATAAACAAATAGTAAAACTAAAAGGACACCCCACCGCTTACAGAATACGAATAGGAAATTACAGAATGGGAATGTACCTAGAAGAAAACACCATAACACTAGCCCGTTTTCTAAAACGAAACGACATTTATAAGTTATTTCCCTAACCGACTCTATGGGATTTGAAGCTGCCAATAATGCACCTATAAAAGAAGCTTACAATCCTGGGGTGATACAATCATAGATTGTAGATATTAATACATGAATTTCAAGAAAAAGAAAATCTAAATAAATATTGTGTTGCACTTATCACTTGAACACAGCTTTTCGTAAAAGAACATAAAAATATATTTGGTTATTTTAACTTTATATTTTGGATTAAAAAAATATGTGAAAAAACGAAATCTATTACCTAACATCTATCTTTTCATTTTCACATTATCAAATTAACACATTGCTACATTATCTTTTCTATCTTTGCACCCAAAAATTTATAAACATGTACAAACAACTTTTAGCAATTACCACTTTAGCAATTCTAACTTCTTGTAGAGGAAATAAATCAGAACAAACAACTGATGGAGAATCTGGGGCAACTAAGAAGTCTGAAATTCATTACGAGCAAGAAAAACACTTAACAAACATTAAACAATTAACTTTTGGTGGTGATAATGCTGAGGCTTACTTCTCTTTTGATGACACTAAATTAGTTTTCCAATTAAAAAACCCTGAAATTGGTGTGGATTGTGACCAAATTTATGTGTTAGATTACAACAATCATGACATGAAAGAAAGTATGCCGCCAATGGTAAGTACTGGACTTGGAAGAACAACTTGCTCTTACTTTATGCCTGGTGATACTACTGTAATTTATGCTTCTACTCACTTGGGAGATGTAAATTGTCCTGCTGAGCCAGAGAAAAGAGAAGATAGTGCTTATGTATGGCCAATCTATCAAGATTTTGACATTTTTGTTGCTGATATGAATGGAGATATTATTAGTCAATTGACTGATGAACCAGGATATGATGCTGAAGCAACTGTTTCAGCACAAGGAGATAATATCGTATTTACTTCTGATAGAACTGGAGATTTAGAACTTTATACTATGGATATTGATGGTAGCAATGTTAAGCAAGTTACTTTTGGCTTGGGTTATGATGGTGGTGCATTCTTCTCTCCTGATGGAACAAAATTAATTTTCCGTTCTTCAAGACCAACAACTGATGAGGAAATTAAAGAATATAAAGATTTACTTGCTGTTGGATTGGTAAAACCAACTGAAATGGAATTATATATCTGTAATGTTGATGGTAGTGAGCTAACTAAAATAACTGATTTAGGACAAGCAAATTGGTCTCCATTCTTCCATCCAAGTGGAGAGAAAGTGTTATTCTCTTCTAATCATGCATCTGAAGCTGGATTTCCTTTCAATTTATACATGATAAATATTGATGGAACAGGATTAGAACAAGTTACTTATGATGGAGTGTTTGATGCATTCCCTATGTTTTCTTATGGCGGAAAAAAGTTAATTTTCTCATCTAACAGAAATAATGGAGGTACACACGCCACTAATATGTTTATTGCAGACTGGGTAGAATAATTAGCTTTGATTTATTGGTCAATTGAAAACTTCAACCCAAAATCTATTGTCTATTGCCTAATATCTAACATCTATCTTTTATCTTTGCAGTATGCGATTGCTTCTTTATCCTTTTTCGTTTTTGTATGCCGTAATTACTAATATCAGAAATTTACTTTTTGATATAGGGGTTTTACCTTCTAAAACATTTGATATCCCTATTGTTTGCATTGGGAATTTGTCGGTTGGAGGAACAGGAAAAACCCCTCTTACCGATTATATTATTTCCCTTTTAAGTAACAACAAAACGGCCGTTTTAAGTAGAGGTTACGGAAGAAAAACAAAAGGATTTTTAGAAGTTGAAATAAATAGCAAAGCAGAAAATGTTGGAGATGAACCACTTTGGCTCAAACAAAAACATCCAAACTGCTTGGTAGTTGTGGATGAAAACAGAAAAAGAGCAATAGAAAAAATTACCAAAACCTACCCTGAAATTGAGGTGATATTATTGGATGATGGCTTTCAGCACAGAAGCGTAAAAGCTGGTTTTAACATCTTAATTACGGATTATCATTTATCCTATTATAAAGATTTTCTACTTCCAATGGGAACTCTTAGAGAAAGTAAAGAATCAAGTAAAAGAGCAGATATAATTGTGGTAAGCAAATCGCCAAAAGATTTAAACCCAACAGAAAAAAAAGGAATGATTCAGCAATTGGGAATTTTTATTACACAAAAATGTTATTTCAGCCATATTAATTACAAAAAATGGAAATGCATTTCTAACAATACAGAATTATTAGAAAATAAAAAATTCAGCATCACTTTAGTTACAGGAATTGCCAACCCCTCTCCCCTACTTAAAAAGTTAGAAAATGATGGACATTCGATTGCTTTAATGCAGTTTGCCGACCATCATAATTATAGTAAAAATGATATAGTAAAAATCTTAAAAAATTACAAGCAAGATAAATCTGCAAAAAAACTTATCTTGACCACCGAAAAAGATGCGGTAAAATTAAGAGCATTTGAAAAGGATTTTGGAGATGCAAATATCTATTTTGCTCCCATAGAAACTGCTTTTGAAGAAAAAGAAAATTTTGAAAATCAAATATTAAAATATGTTAAAACAAATAAAAGAAACAACTAATTTTCTAAAAGAAAAAACAAATTCAAATCCAGAAGTTGGTATTATTTTAGGTACAGGCTTGGGCGGATTAGTTAATGAGATTGAAATCAATCATTCTATTTCCTATGAGGATATTCCGAATTTTCCTGTTTCTACTGTGGAAGGACATTCTGGAAGATTAATTTTTGGAAAATTAGGCGGAAAATCGGTAGTGGCTATGCAAGGGCGTTTTCATTTTTATGAAGGATACCCAATGCACAAAGTTACTTTTCCAGTGCGTGTAATGAAGTATTTAGGCATCAAAAACTTAATTGTTTCCAATGCAAGTGGTGGCGTAAATCCTGATTTTGAAATTGGAGATTTAATGATTTTAAACGACCATATCAATCTTATTCCAAACCCATTGATTGGACATAACGACAATGAGCTTGGCCCAAGATTTCCTGATATGAGTGAGCCATACTGCCCAGATATGATTGCAAAAGCGGAGCAAATTGCAACAGAAAATAACATCAAAGTACAGAAAGGAATTTATGTTGCAGTAACTGGTCCAACCCTAGAAACTCCAGCTGAATATCTGTATTTTAGAATTATTGGTGGCGATACTGTAGGTATGTCCACTGTACCGGAAGTTGTGGTTGCTCGCCATATGGACATCCCCTCATTTGCTATTTCGGTAATTACGGATTTGGGTGTTCCAGGAAAAATTAAAAAAGTAACTCATGAGGATGTGCAAGCAGTAGCAGAAGTTACTGAGCCCAAACTCACTCTAATAATAAAAGAACTAATCTCAAAACTATAATCATGAAGAAAACACTGATTTTCACAATATTAAATTGTTTCATTACTACATTATCTTTTGCGCAACTCAACACCAATTTACTCTATCATTGGGGAGACACTACTTTAACTCCTTCTTGGCAATACGATAATACTTATAATGAAATTTGGGGTGTAGAGATTAATGGAACTGAAATTGCAATTATTGGCTCTACTGCTGGCACTCACTTTTTTGATGTAAGCAATCCTGCAACTGCCTCAGAAATTGCTTTTGTAGCTGGAGCATTTACCGGCAGCAGTGTGGTGCATAGAGATTATCACGATTATAATGGGTATTTGTATGTGGTATGTGATGAAGGAAATACAAGTACCTTGCAAATAATGGACATTAGCAATTTGCCTAATGCTGTAAGTGTGGTATATGATGCTAATGTGCTTTTTACTAAATCGCACAATATTTTTATTGATACGGCTACTGCCAAATTATATGTGTGTGCCGTAAAGCATACCAATCCTAGTAGTTTCTCTAAAGCCATGGAAATTTATTCGTTAGCAAACCCAATGAATCCAACCCTTTTGCATACTTATGATGATGTAGGACATGTACATGATGCTTATGTAAGAAACGATACTGCTTACCTTAATTGCGGAAATGATGGGCTTAGGATTATTGATTTTTCTATGGTGGGAACGCCAACTCCTGTACAACCAAATCTGTTGGCTACTCTTACTTCTTACCCTGATGCTGGATACAATCATTCTGGATGGTTAAATGATGATGGAACTGTTTACGCTATGTTAGATGAAAATCATGGCTATGATATTAAACTTTTAGATGTAAGTGATTTTAATAATATTTCTGTTTTATCTACTTTTAATTCTGGGGTGGATTCTCAATCAATGGCGCATAATGCCATTATAAAAGATAACTACATATATGTTTCCTATTACCATGATGGATTAAGGGTTTTTAATTTTGATAATCCTTCTAATCCTACTCAAACTACTTATTATGATACTTACGCCCCAACTAGCCATGCTTCTTATAAAGGTGCTTGGGGCGTTTATCCTTATTTCTCTTCTTCTAATAAGGTGCTTATTTCTGATATGCAAACAGGGCTTTATGTATTTGAAGTAGGATTACCATTATCAACAAAAAATATAGAAAAAGAAAATAATTCTATTTATCCAAATCCTACTGAAAATCAGTTTACAATTGGAAATAAAAAAGCGACTTCTATTCTGCTTTATGATGTGTTTGGGAAAAAAGTATTACAAAAAGATGTATCAAATAATAAAACTATTGCAGGAGAGAATCTTTCAAGCGGCATCTATTTTTACTGTTTGAAAAAAAAGGAAGAAATAATAGAAAACGGAAAAGTAATTTTTGAGTAAATGAGTACAAACAAAAAATATGAAGCGGTAATTGGGCTAGAAGTTCACGCTCAACTTTTAACCAAAACCAAAGCATATTCATCTGATGAAAATATTTATGGTGCTACTCCAAACACCAAAACTTCTGTAATTACTTTGGGACACCCTGGAACATTGCCAAAATGCAACAAGAAGGTAATAGAATATGCAGTAAAATTAGGGGTTGCAGTTGGTGCTAAAATCCGTGAAAGAAATGAATATGCTCGGAAGAATTATTTTTATGCCGATTTGCCAAAGGGCTATCAAATCACCCAAGACACTACACCAATATGCAATGGTGGTTGTATTGAAATAAAAGATGATGAAGGCAATGATAAAAAAATAAATATTACCAGAATTCACATGGAGGAAGATGCTGGAAAATCTATTCACGATTTGGACCCTTTCAATACTTTGGTAGATTTGAATAGGGCTGGCGTTCCTCTTGTTGAAATAGTTTCTGAGCCAGAAATTCGCTCAGCTAATGAAGCTTACAATTACATAAATCAAGTTCGAAAATTGGTGCGTTATTTGGAAATTTGTGATGGGAATATGGAAGAGGGAAGCTTAAGATGTGATGCAAATATTTCTGTTCGACTAAAAGGTGAAAAAGAGTTTGGGACAAAGGTGGAAGTAAAAAATATGAACTCCACACGAAATGTAAAAAAAGCCATTGAATTTGAAGTAAAAAGACAAATTGCTTTGATAGAAAATGGGGAAGAAATACTGCACGAAACAAGAAGTTTTAATGCGGCTAATAGTTCCACTATTTCTATGCGACACAAGGAGGAGGCGAACGATTACCGCTATTTCCCTGAGCCAGATTTACAACCAGTAATTGTTAGTAAGGATTATATTCAGAAAGTAAAAGCAACATTACCTCCGCTTCCAAAAGAGCTTTTTATAAAATTCACAAAGGAGTTTGGCTTATCAGATTATGATGCGAATATTTTGGTAGATGAAAAAGCAATTGCACTTTATTTTAACACACTTTGTGAGCATTGCAAAAACTACAAAGCGGCTGCCAATTTTGTAAATGGAAGTGTAAAATCTCACCTTAACGAATCGGCAACTGTTATTGCTGATTTTATCATAAGCACAGAAAGATTAGCTGGATTAATTTCTTTAATTGACAAGGGGAAAGTGAGTAATTCAGTGGCTACTTCCAAAATTTTTCCGGCAATGCTTGAAAGTGATTTAACGGCAGAGGAAATTGCTACTAAAAACAATTGGATGCAAGAAAGTGATAGTGATGCTTTAAGTGATTTTGTAGAGCAAGCAATTGCAAAGTATCCTGAAAAAGTGCAGGAATATAAAAATGGAAAAAAGGGCTTAATCAGACTGTTTATGGGAGAGGTAATGAAGCTATCCAAAGGAAAAGCCGACCCAAAAATTTGCAACCAAATGCTAAGAGAAAAATTAGATAGTTAATGCCGAAAAACAAAATATATTTTGCTTCCGATTTTCATTTAGGCGTTCCAACACATAAAGATAGTTTGGTGCGAGAGAAATTAATTGTAAGTTGGCTAGATAGCATCAAAGAAGATGCCAAAAGCATTTATCTTTTGGGAGATATTTTTGACTTTTGGTTTGAATACAAAACTGTGGTTCCAAAAGGATTTGTTCGGCTTTTAGGGAAAATGGCTGAGCTTACCGATAGCGGAATAAAAATCTATATCCTAAAAGGAAATCATGATATGTGGATGTATGATTACTTGCCAAAAGAAATAGGTGTACAAATAATTGACGATAAAACTATACTAGAAGAAAACGGAAAGAAAATTTTCTTAGCACATGGAGATGGATTAGGCCCTGGAGATTTTGGTTACAAACTCATTAAAAAAGTATTTGCTTCTAAAATTTGTCAATGGTTTTTTGCTCGCTTGCATCCAAACTTTGGAATAGGAATTGCGCAATATTGGAGCAAAAAAAGTAGAATAGCCAATAACATAAACCCTGAAGAATTTTTAGGAGAAGATAATGAATGGTTGGTGCAATATTGCAAAGAAAAACAAAAAGAAAATCCTATGGATTATTACATTTTTGGGCATAGGCATTTACCATTAGAAATTGATATCGATACTAACAGCAAATACATCAATTTGGGCGATTGGGTTCAGCATAATTCTTATGCAATTTTTGATGGAGAAAATTTGACAGTCAAATATTTTAAATAAGAAAATCAGTCATTCCGTACTTGATTACTCACAGAATAATACTTTTTGTGTTCGTGAATTACCATTTCATAATCTTTTCCATTTTTTAACAGTGTTTTTAGAAATACCATATTGCATAGATAATGAGAAAATTGTTGCGCTACTCTTGCTGATTTCAGCTCTTAATCATACATTTGTTGTTGTGGTTGTGTGATAAGTTTGTTTCATTTTTGGTTTTTTTAAATGATTCAAATTTAAAACAAACTGTCATACTTTCGCTAACTTTTAGGCAACAACCTTGTAAAACTAATCAGCAATTTGTTAAATTTGCAATCCAATTTACTTAAACAAAATTACCTATGGCATTCGATATTGAAATGATAAAAAAGGTGTACCAAAAGTACCCTAAAGCAGTTGAAGCAGCAAGAAAAGCAACTGGAAAACCATTAACACTTGCAGAGAAAATTTTATACACTCACCTTTGGAACGGAAACACAACACAAATATTTACAAGAGGAGAAGATTATGTTGACTTTGCTCCAGATAGAGTAGCAATGCAAGATGCAACAGCACAAATGGCATTGTTGCAATTTATGCAAGCAGGAAAAGATAAAGTAGCTGTACCTTCTACTGCACATGCCGATCATTTAATACAAGCTAAACTTGGCGCAAGTAAAGACTTGCAAGCCGGTATCAATCAGAATAATGAAGTGTTTAATTTTTTAAGTTCTGTTTGTAATAAATACGGAATTGGATTCTGGAAACCAGGAGCTGGTATTATTCACCAAGTAGTATTAGAAAACTATGCTTTCCCTGGAGGAATGATGATTGGAACTGATTCTCATACTGTAAATGCAGGAGGATTAGGAATGGTAGCAATTGGTGTTGGTGGTGCTGATGCAGTAGATGTAATGGCAGGAATGCCTTGGGAATTAAAATTCCCAAAATTAATTGGAGTAAAACTTACAGGAAATCTTAATGGATGGACTGCACCAAAAGATGTAATATTAAAAGTTGCCGGGATTGTATCTGCTAAAGGTGGTACAGGGGCAATTGTTGAATATTTTGGAGAGGGAGCTGTTTCATTATCAGCAACAGGGAAAGGAACTATTTGCAATATGGGTGCTGAAATTGGAGCAACAACCTCAACATTTGGTTATGATGAAAGTATTGAAAGATACTTAAGAGCAACCGATAGAGATGATGTAGCTGATGCAGCAAATGAAATAAAAGAACACTTAACAGGAGATGTTGAAGTTTATGCAAATCCGGAACAATATTTTGATCAAGTAATTGAGATAAATTTAGATGAATTAACTCCTCATTTAAACGGACCTTTTACTCCAGATTTAGCAACTCCAGTTTCAGAAATGAATGCTAAAGCAACTGAAAACGGATGGCCTTTAGATGTAGAATGGGCACTGATTGGCTCTTGTACTAATTCATCTTATGAAGATTTAACAAGAGCAGCATCTATTGTAGATGATGCCGTAAATAAAGGAATAAAACCTAAAGCAATTTTAGGAATAAACCCTGGATCAGAGCAAGTAAGATATACTTCTGAAAGAGATGGGTTAATTGATACTTTCAATAAATTTGAATCAACTAAGATTTTTACTAATGCTTGTGGGCCATGTATTGGGCAATGGGACAGAGAAGGAGCTGACAAACAAGAAAAGAATTCAATTGTTCATTCCTTTAATAGAAACTTTGCAAAGCGTGCTGATGGAAACCCAAATACACATGCCTTTGTAGCTTCACCCGAAATGGTTGCAGCTGTTGCAATATCAGGAAGATTAGATTTTAACCCTATTGCAGACACACTTACAAATGAAAATGGAGAGCAAGTAAAACTTACTGAACCTACAGGACACGAGCTCCCACCAAACGGATTTGATGTAGAAGATAATGGATATCAAGCACCTGCAGAAGACGGAAGTAATGTAGAAGTTGTTGTAAACCCTGAATCAAACAGATTACAACTTTTAACTCCTTTTAACCATTGGAATGGAGAAAATATTTTAGGAGCAAAACTTTTAATTAAAGCTGAAGGAAAATGTACTACTGACCATATTTCTATGGCAGGACCCTGGTTAAGATATAGAGGTCATTTAGATAATATTTCTAACAACTGTTTGATAGGTGCAGTAAATGCTTTTGGAGGAAAAACAAATGCGGTTGTTAACCAAATTGATGGTAATATTGATGAAGTTCCTAATGTAGCAAGAAAATACAAAGCTGCAGGAATTACTTCAATAGTTGTAGGAGATCATAACTATGGTGAAGGATCATCAAGAGAGCATGCTGCAATGGAGCCAAGACACCTTGGAGTTATGGCAGTAATTGTAAAATCGTTTGCAAGAATACACGAAACGAACCTTAAGAAACAAGGGATGTTAGGACTTACTTTTGCTAATGAAGCTGACTATGATTTAATAAAAGAAGATGATACATTTAACTTTACTGATTTAGCAGCTTTTACTGAAGGAAAACAATTGACTTTAGAGACAGTTCATGCTGACGGAACAACTGATACTATTATGCTTGACCACACTTACAATGAAGCACAAATTGATTGGTTTAAAGCTGGGTCAGCACTTAACTTAATAAGAAAGCAAAACGCTTAACAAACACTTTCCTTTTTAGAGGAATTATTTAAAAACTCCCAGCAGTAATGTTGGGAGTTTTTTTTGTATATTTGCTCTCTTAAGTATAAATCCTTTAAAACCAACTAATTATGAAAAAACAATTACTTACAATTACAGCCGCACTTTTAGTAAGTGCATTAACATTTGCACAAAATGTACCGCAAGGAATTAATTACCAAGGGGTAGCCAGAGATGGAAATGGAACAGCATTAACCAACCAAAGTATAGATGTTAAATTCATCTTACAAAATAATGCTGTGAGCACTTATGTCTTTTATCAAGAGGAACATTTAGGATTAAGTACAAACGATTTTGGACTTTTTACTGCTGTAATTGGTGACGGTACAAATACTTCAGGAGTCTTTTCATCTTCAGAATTATCATATTGGAATAATCCTCAACTAAAAGTAGAAATAAACTTTGGAAGTGGCTATGTAGACATGGGTGCTTCTGATTTGCAATCTGTACCTTATTCTATGTATTCAGAAAAAGCATACACAGCCGATTATATAGATTGGTGGAGTGTAGTGGGAGTTCCATATTCATTATATAGTGCACCATATATGTGGAATTGGGCAGATGATGATGCTACTAATGAATTACAAACTTTAAGCCAATTGGGAAATACTGTTACACTTTCTAATGGTGGAGGTAGTGTTTCGGTAGCCGATAATGATAATGATGCAACAAATGAGATGCAAACTTTAAGTATAAGTAATGATACTATTAGTTTAAGTGGGGCAAACTCAATTGTACTTCCAGCAAATAATGATACTTTATGGGCAGATGATGGTTATGGAAATATCCAAAACACAAATAGTGGAGATGTAGTTGTGCAAGGAACAGAGTTTAAAGTAAAGGATCAGTATGGCTATGATAAATTTACAGTTAATCAATGGGGAGATGTTGATATTGATGGCACTACCACAATTGATGGAGGAGAGTTTAGAGTTCGAAACTATGGTATGGATAAATTCAGGGTAATGCCCTGGGGTAGTATAGAAATGAATGGAGATGTAGATATTATTGGTTCAGAGTTTAGAGTAAAGGATAACTCTTGGAATGACAAATTTAAGGTGGATTATTTTGGTGATGTTTATATGAATGGAAACAACAACTACATTAGTGGAGGACTATATGTAACTGGAAATGCTACTTTCCATGCAGATGTAAGTGGATACAACCAACCTACAAATGCAGAGCATCTTACAAGAAAAGATTATGTAGATGCAGGGGATGCAACAAATGCAACTGCAATTTCAGTAGGAGATTCTACAAACAATGTAGCTATTTTAGCTGAAACCACAAGAGCAACAGCAGCTGAAGCTGCACTACTAGATAGTATAAATAATTTGGATAGTACTATGGTTGCAAACTCACTTTGGCAAGTTGATGGTTATGGAAATATTCAAAACACCAATGCGGGAGATGTAGTTATTCAAAGTTTAGGTTTTGAAGTAAAAGATAATTTTGGAGGTACAAATTTTAGAGTGAATCAATGGGGAGATGTAGATGTAAATTCTTCATTAAATGTAATGGGGAGTTCTTGGTTAAATGGCTCAACATATATAAATGGATGGTTAGATGTAATGGGACCTGCAAATATTAATGGAGGATTAGATGTATGGGGTAACAACAATACTTTTCATAATGATGTAAGTGGAGACAACCAACCTACAAATGCAGAGCATCTTACAAGAAAAGATTATGTAGATGCAGGGGATGCAACAAATGCAACTGCAATTTCAGTAGGAGATTCTACAAACAATGTAGCTATTTTAGCTGAAACCACAAGAGCAACAGCAGCTGAAGCTGCACTTTTGGATAGTATAAATACAGGAGATTCTACCATATTAGCAAACCAACATTGGAACAAACTATATAATGTAGGTTGGAGTAATGCTACTGTTTTGCATTATGATGGTAAAATAGCGATTGGAGTAAGCCAAGCAAATATAAATGGGTATACTGATTTTCAAATAGGCGAATGGAATGATAAAGCAGAAGTAAATATCAATGCTTCTTCTTTTGATTTAGAAGCTGATTATTTTAATTTAAATTCTGATTATATTAGAATAAATGATATGGATGGATTTAGATATAATTCATATAGTGGAACTACTTTATTTCAAGCTAGAGATGGTATGCTCGAATTAAATGAATATAGTGGTAATTCACTATTAAATGTGAATGCTTGGGATGGGTTTGAGGTATTTGATGGCACTGCTTACGCTTGGAATTCTACACCAATACTAAAAGTAGATATTAGTAATTCAAATGTTGGAATTGGTACTGATAATCCAAATTTATCTTATGCATTAGATGTTGTAGGAGATATCAATACCTCCGGAACTCTTTATGCTATAAATGTTGTTTCTTCTTCTGATAAAAGATTCAAGAAAAATATTACTACAGTAGATAATGCACTTAGTAAGGTTTTACAATTAAGAGGAGTAAACTACTATTGGAGACAACAAGATTTTCCAAATAGAAAATTTGATGACAAGCGTGAATTAGGACTGATAGCACAAGAAGTAGAGGTAATTATACCTGAGGTAGTTGGGGAATCAGCAGATGGGTACAAAGCAGTAGAATACCAAAAATTAGTAGCATTACTTATTGAAGCAATAAAAGAACAACAAGCTATTATTGATGGGCAAAAAACTGAAATGGCTGAAATGAAAGCTAATCTTGATAGTAGATTAAAAGTATTAGAAGAATTATTAAACACAACAACTTTAAAAAATTAAAAGCTTAGAATAAAGAATTGAAAATTTAGAAAACAAATAAAAATGAAGAAAACACTAAATATACTATTTTTAGCAATGCTAATTTCCTTTTTAGGAGTAGCACAAGAAAAAGCAACTATCAATTGGCTTACAACTCCCCAGTTTGAAAAAGCAATAAAAAAGAAAAAACAAAATGTTTTTATTTTTATTGAGGATAACAGAATGCAAGAGGAAGAAGTAATACCTAAGGAAGAATTAGAACAAATGAAAAAACAGATGTTCGGTTTTTTGGAGGATGCTGAACTTGTAAAACACTTAAACGATAATTTTATTTGCTATAAGTTTAATCCTGCTTCTGAGAGTTTAAAATTCCAAGGAAAAGAGTACAAAAAAATAGAAGAAAGAGGAAGGACTTCTCATGAATTTACTTTCTTTTTAACTGAAAATAAAAGAAGCAGATTGCCAGCAATTGTAATTAGAGATAAGAATTTCCAACTTTTTGAATACCAAAAAGCTTTGCCAAAAATAGAAGAAATGAAAGTGCTTTTGGAAGCTGAAAAGTTAAAAGTAAACTACATAAAAGAAAAGATAGGTGAAGGAAATAGGTATTTTAACGAAAGTAATCAAATGCTAAAAAGGCAAGAGGAAATACTAAAAAGAGAAGAGGCAAATAAAGATAAAAAAAGTAAGTCGGTACTAGTAGCTAGGCAAAACCCTAAACGATTGATTAAAACTTTAACTTATTTTACTAGTGGAGATTACTTAAAAACAGATTTGGAAACTTATAATAAAAACAACTAATGGGGTCTTCTAAAATTTAAACCTTTGATATACTGTTAATTATTTATATATTTGCTTTATTAAATATAAATCCTTTAAAACTAACTAATTATGAAAAAACAATTACTAACACTAACAACAGCACTTTTAATAAGTGTGCTAACATTTGCACAAAATGTACCGCAAGGAATTAATTACCAAGGGGTAGCCAGAGATGGAAATGGAGCAATTTTACAAAACCACTTTATGTCCTTAAAGGCAAGTATTTATTCTGACACGGTTTCAAATACCATACAGTGGCAAGAAGTACATTCGGTAACTACCAATGATGTTGGAATTTTTACTATTATAATTGGGGATGGTATGGGGCTTGCATCATCAGTACAAACCGCATTTACCAATATTGATTGGAATGCAAGTACGCACTACATTAAAATAGAGTTAGACCATGGTAGTGGTTTTATGGACTATGGCACAACAGCTTTGCAAAGCGTACCTTATGCTTTAGCTGCTGAAAAAGCAGATGTAGCCAATGCAGTAGATTGGACAAACATTAACAACATACCAGCAGATATTGCAGATGGAGACCAAATAGATGATGCAGACAACAATGCAACTAACGAATTGCAAACTATTACACTTAGTGGAGACACACTATATATAAGTAATGGAAACAGTGTGGATTTGAGCGGCTACAATGCAGGGGTTTTTGCTACCGATAGCAATGTTACTAGCAATGCCAATGGCGACTATACCAATGATGACTTTGTATTTGGCTCACCAACACTAGATTATACCACTGAAATAAACAGAATGTTTTTTGATAAAAGTAAAGGAGCTTTTAGAGTAGGTTATACTAGTCACAACTATTGGGATGAAGATAGTCTAGGGTCTTATTCATTCGCAACAGGTGCAAATACAAAAGCTAAAGGTTTTTATTCCACAGCAATGGGTTTTTTTACAGAAGCAACAGGAACTTATTCTATAGCAATGGGTAAGAATACAAAAGCTGAAGGTATTAATTCCATAGCAATGGGTAGAAATACAGAAGCAACAGGTTATGCTTCCACAGCAATGGGTCAATCTACATCAGCTTCAGGATATGTTTACACAGAAATGGGTTATAAGAGAGAAGCTAAAGGTATTTATTCCACAGCAATGGGTTGGAATACAGAAGCTTCAGGAACTTATTCCACAGCAATGGGTTCTTCCGTAACAGCTTCAGGCACTGGAGAGTTATATAATTCAGGTAATGTAAAAGGGCTGTCATTTGTTTCTACTTCTGATAAAAGAGTAAAGCAAAATATTTCTCCTTTTTCAGGGGCACTATCAAAAGTGATGCTCTTGAGTCCTAAAACTTATTTTTACAACACAGTTGAGTTTCCAAGATTTGAAGCTGAAAAAGACAAACCACAAATTGGCTTTATAGCACAAGAAGTAGAAGCAATATTCCCTGAAATGGTTACTACTGATGGGGATGAGGTTGGCTTAAAAGGTGTTCGTTATGGTCAACTTACTGCTGTACTTGTGCAGGCTATTAAAGAACAACAAGAGATGATAAAAGAATTGCAAGAAAGAATAAATCAATTAGAAAAGAAATAATTATGAATAAGAAATTAATTTTAACATTTATAGCTTTAGCAGTTGTTAGTATAACATTTGCACAGCAAGTAAGCCGCCATGTAGTAGCTAGTGGAGGTAACTATTCCACAGCAAGTGGCATTAGTGTATCTTCTACCATAGGTGAGCCAATGGTAAATACACTTACAGCTACTGGCTTTATTTTAACGCAAGGCTTTCAACAGCCAACTATTACACCGCCAACTGTGGTTATTAATTCTCCTTCAAATGGAGTAAATTATACAACATCCAATGCTGTAACTATCAGCTTTACTGTAAATAACTTTACAGTTGGCTTTTCTGCAGCCGGTATTGATGGTCATGTACATTACCATTTAAATGGCGCCATGACTATGAAGTATGATACCTCTGCTATACAGTTAAACAGTTTA
>CAYVKX010000037.1:0-415 GCA_964452095.1 uncultured Weeksellaceae bacterium | reverse complement strand
AATGGTTCTTACACCATGGTTGTAGAATTAGTTGATAATGCACATGCTTCTTTTAGCCCAGTAATAGCTGATACGGTAACCTTTAGT
The DNA here is from genome assembly GCA_964452095.1 of uncultured Weeksellaceae bacterium. Lineage (GTDB taxonomy): Bacteria > Bacteroidota > Bacteroidia > Flavobacteriales > BACL11 > DUAL01. The sequence continues at coordinate 328 of CAYVKX010000037.1, read as the reverse complement.
GTTAGTCTTACTTATGGATGTACAGATAGCACTGCTACCAATTTTGATCCTAATGCTACGGTAGATGATGGCAGTTGTATTCCTACTATTTATGGTTGCACCGATAGTACAGCACTTAACTATTACGCTTCAGCCAATGTAGATGATAGTAGTTGTGTGTATTGTGTTTACGGTTGTACAGATCCAACAGCAACTAACTATGATGCTAATGCAACATGTGATGATGGAAATTGTACCTATTCACAAGTTTGTACTGCCCCTAAGCCAACAGGATTGTATGGCTATGATATAATAGATACAAGAGCAAAAATTCATTGGGATAATATGA
>CAYVKX010000036.1:0-19081 GCA_964452095.1 uncultured Weeksellaceae bacterium | reverse complement strand
AGAATAATCTTCCAATACATATGGAAAACATCCTCCACCAATTAATTCTTGTGCTTGATTTAAGTTCAAATCAATCAATCCAGCTGATGAATTTGACAGCACCATATCCATCATTGTAAGCATTTTTGCATCCTCAGTATTTGCTCCATCAAAACGGAATCCTAAATATAATCTTTCAGCTTCAGGCCCATAAACCTCTTTATAAACTGGCTCAGCAATTGGAGACTCTTTAATTACTTCAAAAGTAGGATCCTCTTTTCTCTCAAACCTTCCCCAATACTTATTAATCAACTCAATTGTCTCATCATAATCAAAATCTCCTGAAAGGCAAATTGCCATATTATTTGGCACATAATATTTGTTAAAATACTTTCTAATTTCAGTTAATGATGGGTTTTTTAAATGCTCAATAGTTCCAATGGTAGTCTGTTGCCCATACTGATGAGCTGGAAACAACCCATCAAACAAAGCTTCAAACATTTTTCTACCATCATTATCAAGTCCTCTATTTTTTTCTTCATAAACAGCCTCTAACTCAGTATGAAATAATCTAAAAACAGGATATCTGAACCTTTCAGCCTCTAGTTTTAACCATTTTTCAATTTGGTTTGATGGAATATCATTAACATAAACTGTTTTTTCGTTTGATGTATATGCATTCGTTCCTTTTGCACCTAAGCCACTTACTATTTTATCATACTCATTTGCAATTGCAAACTTTGCAGCTTCACCTGAAATCGAATCAATTTGAGCCCAGATTCTATCTCTATTTTCTGTATCGTCCATTTCATAAGAGCGGTATTCTTCATAAAGAGCTTCAATTTTATCCAACATTGGGGCTTCTTTTTCAAAATCCAATGAACCATAAACATCCGTACCTTTAAAAAGCATATGCTCTAAGTAATGAGCTAAACCTGTTGCATCATTTGGGTCGTTTTTACTCCCAGCTCTTACAGCAATATTTGTTTGCACTCTAGGCGCATCAGCATAAGAAGTTAAGTAAACTTTTAAGCCATTGTCAAGGGTATAAACTCTCGCATTTAAAGGATCGTTTTTGGCCGTTTCGTATCTGTTTTCTATTTTCTTCATCTCTTTGGTTTGATAAAAAATTAGTAGTGCTAAAACTGTACCTACTAAAATAATGGTTAGTGTTTTTTTGTTCATCTTTACTTGGTTATTGATTAATAATAATTTTCTTTTCTACTGTTCCATCATCATAAATATAAAAAAGTGGGGTGTTCTTTTTGGGTTTTGATTCTCTACCCAAAACATCCACTATTTTTAGTAATTTAGATTTGATGTATGTGTTTTCTAACTCAACAATATTGTTAGCTGTAAGTGTATCCTCCACTATTCTAACATCATCAACATAGTAAAAAGCATAATAAGGATTTGGGCCATCAGAAATTGTAATTATTGTGCTATCATCATCAAAATTACCGATTATCAAATGGGTTTCCGTTCCATCTGCAATATAATTTGCAACCATTCTATGCCAAGTATAATCGTTATTTGCTCCAATTATACTATCATTGGTTAAAGAATCTTTTAATGACACTTTTTTATTTGAGTGCAAATTTGATGGATATGGACCTGGATATATGTAATTAACTAAACTATCAGAAAATGCAAATTGAATGGGGCCTGCAATCAAATCAGATTTTGCATTTTGAAATGTATCATCTGAATATAATACACTTAAAGATAGTCGATAATTTGTTCCTTGAACTAAGGATTCTTTTAATGGCACCTGCATGTGCTCTTTAACAAATGGGCTAAAAAAAATATTACACATATAAAAGCCAGCCATTCCATCACCGCTATTTGGATATTGTAGCGTAAAAGTAGGAATACCAAAAATAGAATCGTTCGGTATACAATACCTAAAATAATCTGCTAATTGGTTAAATATCATATTTGTAGAATCAACTATTTGACACCAAGGGGTTGCTTTATAAATCTCACCATTTCCTGATGGGCAAGAGGTATAGGTTTCAAACCCTGAATTAGGAACTAAGTTTTGAGCAAAAACACTAAACCCCAAGAAGAAAAATAATATTAAAATTATGTTACGCATAAAATGAATGATTATCTTATTTTAATAAGTTTACCTTTTTTATGTATTCCTACAACTCCATATATAGTATAAAAATATATTCCTGCTTGTAAATGCGATATATTTATACTTTGTAAACCATTCAACAAAGTACTTTCTATAATTTTTTTACCTATTGAATTATATATTTCTATTTTACCTTGTTCAATAGCATAAATATTTATATTATTTTCTGCTGGATTAGGGTATAAACTAATTAGTTCATTATCTAAGCTATTATTATCAATTCTCATAAATGGAGGAGGATTACAAATTCCATAATTATTTACAGGAATTAAAGTCAATTGATTATTACCTATATTATTAGAGGGGAAATAAATAGAAGCCGGAGTTGGATTTGCAGAAGCAGAAACATGATACCAATCAATTAAGGCACTATTAGTTGTAGTAATCCAAATATCATTATTACAATTATCCCATATATTATCAGAGCCTTGTGTAATATTTTGCCCTGCAACAACTAAGCTAGTGGCAGGAGCGGTAACATTGCCATTAAAAAACACGCCCCTAACACAATCTTTCAAAGTATTACATTGTAATGTTATATCGGTATAATCACCTAAAAAGGAAATTCCACTATGCACGCCTTCAACACTATTCTCTTGCACAATGGTATTTGGGCTATCTTCAATCAGAATCCCTCTTCCTGTCTGTGAATTATTGTCTATACTAACTAAATTACCTATTACTTCTGAATCTTTGCTATTGTATAAGTAAATTCCTTTACCATGGCTATTGTTTGTTAGGGTTATAGCATTATTAAAAATACTAGTTTGCTCTACATTACGCACCTGTATTCCTGAAGTTATTCTAGCAATATAATCATTATTATGAATATCTAAATTTGCTACTACACTAGTTGTCCCTGGATGAGTGCCACCAAATACTGTGATACCTTGCTGTCCTGTATTTATGGTGCCAACTGGTACAGATTGTGAGCATGGTACTTGAGCATATCCCATATGCTGTATAAATATAAAACCGATCAAAATAATGGTTAGTGTTTTTTTGTTCATTTTTCTGGTTTTTAAAAGTCAAAATCAAGTCCTAATTCTTTTTTTAATGTACCTAAATTCGGATTTTCTTTTGACATTTGTTCGTATTTGTCTTTATTCGTATAAGGAATTTTTTCTTCATCAGTTTGCACTTGGATTTTTGTAATCACTTCAATATTATCATTTTTCAGATTCTCTCTTAAATATTCGTGCAAATCTATCTTTTCTTTTTCAATTACCACCTCTTGCGATTTGTTAGAAATAAGAATTTCAATTTTGCAATTATCTAACAAAGCTGGCTCGTATCTATCTAAAGTTGTAGCAAAATTAGATTTTCCTTTTTCCTTTTGAAGAACTACAAAATCTTCCCATACTTTTTGCAAATCTTCCTTTGTAAACGCCTCATTGCTTTCTTCTAATGCTTTGCTTTCTTCTTTTATTTCTTCTAATTCATCCTCCAAATCAGAAATAGAGATTAAACTTGCTCTTTTTTCAGTATTTGACTTTTTAGCTTCCTCTTTTTTAATTTTAGTTTTTTCTAATTCTTGAATTGTTGGCTCTTCTTTTTTCAGCTCAATAATTGATTGAGCAACTGCTGTTTCAATTTTTGGTGCTTTTTGCTCAACAACTATCTTTTCACTCTCTTTTTTTTTTGGAACATCAACCCCTACTGAACAAAGCTTCATAAGGCTGAGTTCTACTAAAAGTTGCTTGTTTTTACTGCTTTTATAACTCACATCACATTTGCTACAAATCTCTAAAGCTTTCAACAAAAAGGATTGTTCACATTTTTCAGCTTGAGAAAGATATTGCTTTTTCAAATCTTCTCCTTTTTCTAACAGCACAATGGTTGCTTTATCTTTGCTCACTAACAAATCTCTAAAATGAGATGCCAAACCATTAATAAAATGATGCCCATCAAATCCGTTATCTAGAATCTGATTAAAAGTTAATAGCACATTTGAAATATCGTGAGACAAAATAGATGTTGTGATTTTGAAATAATAATCATGATCCAAAATATTTAAATTTTCAATCACATGCTGATAAGTAATCCCCTCAGAAAAACTTGCTAATCTATCAAAAATAGAAAGAGAATCTCTAAGTGAGCCATCTGATTTTTGAGCAATAATATGCAGTGCATCTTGCTCTGCTTTTACACCTTCTTTTTCGGCTACATATTGTAAATGATTTACGATATCATCAATACCAATTCTCTTGAAATCAAAAATCTGACATCTTGATAAAATAGTTGGGATAATTTTGTGTTTTTCGGTAGTAGCCAAAATAAATATAGCATGTTTTGGTGGCTCTTCCAAAGTTTTCAAAAAAGCATTAAAAGCTGAAGCCGAAAGCATATGCACCTCATCAATTATATAAATACTATAACTCCCAACTTGTGGGGCAAATCTTACTTGCTCCACCAAATTTCTGATATCATCCACCGAATTATTAGATGCCGCATCTAATTCGTGAATATTAAAAGAGTGCGACTCATTAAAAGAAGTGCAAGATTCGCATTGGTTGCAGGGCTCCATATTCTCGCCCATATTTTGGCAGTTGATTGTTTTCGCTAAAATCCGAGCACAAGTGGTTTTTCCTACTCCTCTTGGTCCACAAAATAAAAATGATTGTGCCAGATGGTTATCGGAAATTGCATTGCTTAGAGTAGAAGTAATGGTAGATTGCCCTACTACTTGTGAGAATGTAGCTGGACGATACTTCCTAGCCGATACAATAAAATTTCCCATAATTTACACTTTGATTTTTTGAAAAAACAAAATTAACATTTCTAACCAAATATGGACAAAAAAATAATACAATTCATCAGTTGTTCATTAAATTAGTTTTGTTAGATTTGCAGCCCGAAAATTATTATTAACCAAAAAAGGAAAAAATGAACAATTACGAAACCGTTTTCATTATGAATCCCGTCTTATCTGAAGATCAGATGAGGGAAACGGTAAAAAAGTTTACAAAAACCCTGAAAGACAACAAAGCCAAAATTGGCAATGAAGAATATTGGGGATTGAAAAAATTGAAGTATCCAATCCAAAAGAAAAACACAGGATTTTATTACTTCATAGAATTTGAGGCAGACGGCTCAATTATTGCTGATTTAGAAGTATTATTCAAAAGAGATGAAAGAGTGATGAGATGGCTAACTGTAAGGTTAGATAAATTCTCTATCGCCTATGCTGAAAGAAGAAGAAAAAGATTGAGTGCTAACAAAAAAGAAGAAACGGTATCATGAGTAAATTAAACAAAAAACAATCGGAAATTAGATATCTTTCTCCGGTAGATATTGATAAAAGAAATAGAGATAAATATTGCCGTTTCAAGAAAATGGGAATCAAGTATATTGATTATAAAGACCCTGATTTTTTGATGCGATTTTTGAACGAACAAGGTAAAATTCTTCCAAGAAGACTTACAGGAACTTCCTTAAAATTCCAAAGAAGATTATCGGTTGCAGTAAAAAGAGCAAGGCAAATTGCATTATTGCCTTATGTTGGCGATTTATTAAAATAATTAAATCATGAAAATAATATTAAAAGAAAATATAGAAAAGCTTGGTTTTGCTGATGAAATAATAACAGTAAAAAATGGTTTTGCAAGAAACTTTTTAATCCCGAAAGGAAAAGCAATTTTAGCTACCGAATCGGCAGTGAAAGTTTTGGAAGAAAAACTAAGACAACAATCAGGCAAGGAAGAAAAAGTAATAACGGATGCTAATAATATTGCAGAAGTAATTACTAACCTAGAAATTAAAGTAAAAGTAAAAGTAGCGGAAGGAGGACAAAAGCTTTTTGGCTCGGTTACTACCGTTCAGTTTACGGATGCACTTGCTGCACTTGGGCACGAAATTGATAGACGATTCGTGAAACTAACTACTATTAAAGAAATAGGGAAGTATGAAGCTGAAGTAAGATTACACAGAAGCGTAAGCGTAAATGTTCCTTTTGAAGTAGTTGCAGAGTAAATAGATAATAGTTTCTAGTTGCTGGTTTTTAACTAGACAATTGATAAAAGAAAAGCCGAGCATTTGCTCGGCTTTTTAATTCTAACAACTAGAAACTAAAAACTAGCTTCTATCTAAACAAAATAAGTTTGTCAGTAATAATGGCTTTCCCTTCAGAATAAACAGTTATAAAATAAATTCCATCTTCTAAATAGGAAAGGTCGGTATCAATTGTTTGCCTTTTACTTACTACCATACCATCATACATTAATTGCACCTGGGCACCTAAAATATTAGTAAGTTTTACTTGTACATTTTTGTCGGCTAAGTTCTCAATTACAATATTAGTTTCCCCACTAGTAGGATTAGGATAAACTCCCATTCTAGCGCTATTATCCAAAGTTTGCAATAATGAAGCCGCCTCTCCTATATTAATATTATCAATATAGAAATTATTAGAAGAACCATTGGTTATATATTCAATCTTAAATCTGATATTATCATTCTTTAATTGGTTTTTACTCATAATTGTATCATTCCACTCACTACTTTTTGGACTGAAATTAGAGTTATACAAACCAGCATTTGCTACCTCAACATTTGTTAAAGCACCAAGTAGCAACCAATCTTCACCACAATCATTAGAATAATAAACTTTTAACTCATTTACAGGAGGAGAACTTACAGCAGCCCCACTCCAAGAAAACTGAATAGCTGGAGTAGTGAAATTACTTAAATCGTAAGCAGCAGAAATAATAGAAGAAGTCCCTAAAGTCATACCATCTTTTGCAGCCATCATTATAGAAGCATTTCCATCAATAGCTACTCCAGGAGCATGCTCCCACACTTTATCTTCAAAGCTGGTAAAGTCCCAAATGTTTTCTCCATTTTCTGTAGCATTTACTACCCAATCACCATTTAAATCAGAAGCATTTTCAAAGCTATAAGAATAAGAAGATGAATTATTGCTAGCTGTAGTAGGCAATACCGTAATAAATCCTTCATTTACTGTAGTAGATATACAAGAATTAGTATAATATGCTACATACATTTTTTCTTCAATTTCTCCTCTATAATAAGTGGATGTCGGTCCAAAGCCCCAATATGACCCAAGATAACCGCTAGAGTGAATGGTGATATTAGTAGCATCCAAACTATCTAATTCTGCTTGCGTACCTTGCACAATTAATGTAGAAACAATAGAATCGTAAGAAGTCGCATTGCTCAAGTCCAAATCAAAAAGATTATAAGCTCTTGCCTCTGTAGTTTCTTCATAATCAATAACAATAGAAATATCATAAGTTCCAGGATTTGCAAAAGTATATAAAGAGTTATCGTCATTTGTTCCACCTGAACTAAACGAACCACTTCCACCATCTCCTAAATCCCAACTAAGAGAATTGATATTATTAGCAAAAACAGAAGTTTTATTGGACTTTAACCATATATCTTCTCCTAAGCAAATAGAGGAAAAATCATTATCAAAACCATCACTAAAGTTAGCTACTATTGTACAAGTTGGAGCTTTATAACCATCAGCAGTGCCAGTTGCAGTAATATTATCATCCGACCAAATATGGACTCTAAAACCATAATCAGTAGTATCACCAATCAAAGTTTGATTCATTACATCCACTTGCCCCTTAGAAAACATGGTGCAAAAATTATCGTTAGTATAATCCATAAAATTCATAAACATCTCACCAGCAGGATTTAAAGAATCAGCTTCACATCCATAAAAAGTACCGGAAGGCAAACCAACATGCCAAGGAAATGCTGCTGGAGTTGGAGTAGCAGGGTCAGCTGCAGGATCAGTAGTAAAACCATTAGAAGTATGCTGAGGGGGAGTATCTTGAACATTATCTGTACCGCAAGTTCCACCCCCACAATCCCAAGTATGACAAAGCCCAAGCCAATGCCCTACCTCATGAGTAAGGGTAGTTGAAAGTGGATCATTCATTTGACTAAAAAGTATTACTACTCCATCAGTTGACATAAAGCCACCTGAAGGAAACTGAGCATAACCTAAAGTTACACCTCCATTACTAGATTCTATATTACGAACTACCCAAATATTAAAGTATTGGTAAGAATTCCAATAACTTACTGTTTTTACTAAATTATTAGGATCTGCACCATTAGTAAGATCAGATTGAACTCTTACTATTCCATTAGTAGGATTCCCTAGCGGATCAAGTTTAGCCAAACGAAATTCTACATTTGCCTCCCCTCTTAGTGCTGCAAAAATATCAGGAGTTTTAGGGTACAGCCCTTGATACAAATCTAAGAATTTATCTGATTGTCCGTTTATATTTTTGTTTAGTGCATCTAAAGCATTTTGTATATCAGATTCTGGCAGATTTTCAGCACCATTGCTACTTGCATACACCACATGAACCACTACAGGAATAATTCTTTTGCCCTCAGTAGTTTTAGTTCTTGCAATATTTTTCAAAAAATCTTTATTGCTTTTTTCTAATTCTGCATTTTGGCTCTCTAGTTTTTTGTAAAATTCAGGATGTTTTTGAATATCATCTTGCAAATATCCTTTGTAAGAGGCGCATTTCTCTTGCGAAAATACTAGGTTAGACAAGAAAATAGCACTTAAAGTTAGGCGTAAAAATCTTTTTTTCATTTTTATATTATTTTTATAATTTTTAAGGAAACAAATATAGTAATTATACTTTAAAACAATTGTAATAAAGTGCTAATGTGAAAATAATTAGAAAAGATGTTTTTCTGCACGATAAGAAGAACGCACTAAAGGACCACTTTCTACCACCGAAAAACCCATTTGTAAAGCGATTTTTTTTAAGTTTTGAAACTGATTTGGCTCAATAAATTCTATAACGGGCAAATGTTTGTGGGTTGGCTGCAAATATTGTCCCATTGTTAAAATAGAAACACCAACATTTATCAAATCTTGCATGCTTTCAATTATTTCATCTTCAGTTTCGCCCAATCCAAGCATTATTCCAGATTTTGTTTTCATACCGGCTTCATGCAAAATTTGGAGCGTTTGCAAACTTCTATCGTATTTTGCTTGTATTCTTACCTTTTTAGTTAGTCGCCTAACGGTTTCCAGATTATGAGAAACAATCTCTGGGGCGGCATCAATTATTTTTTGGATTTGATTATTATTTCCTTTAAAGTCAGGGATTAGAGTTTCCATAGTGGTAGCAGGGTTTTGCTTTCTTATTTCTTGGATAGTTTGTGTCCAAATTTCTGCACCCCCATCTTTTAAATCATCTCTATCTACTGAGGTAATTACTGCATGCTTTACCTTCATCAATCGCACAGATTCTGCTACTCTTTTTGGTTCATCAAAATCTACCGTCAAAGGTCTGCCAGTTTGTACATTGCAAAAACCACAAGAGCGAGTACAAATGTTTCCTAAAATCATAAAAGTTGCCGTTCCTTCTCCCCAACATTCCCCCATATTTGGGCAGCTTCCACTCTCACAAATAGTATGCAGATTATGTGTTTTTGTAATACTCCTCACTGCCTTGTAAGCAATGCTTGTTGGCAACTTTACTTTTAGCCATTTTGGCTTTCGCTTAGTAGTTTTATTTACCATTTTTTACCAAAATACAAGTTCATATTTATATAGAAAGTAAGGAATGTTTTTTTGTTTTTTGTGAGTGCCATTATTGGTAATTCTTCCCCAATTTCTTCTTTCAAAATTGCGTTTTCTCCAACCTTGAAAGCATCTACACTCACTCCTGCCTCTATGGATTTAATAGCTTTATCTTTTTTAGAAAACTCAAAATTAAACCCCGCTTTTACATAGCCGCCAACTTGCACTTTCATTTCATTAAAACCAGTAAAGTAAGATGCTCTACCATAAATTGTGTAAGGCGTATGATTTATATCATTTGGATTGTATTTCTCGGTTTCCACATAATATTCTTTGGTAATATTATCTTGATATAATATTTCCAAATAAACTGGTTTCAAGAAAGCAAAAGTAAGTCCAGTTCCACCTACCGCACTCACCATTATTCCACCAAAATCTGGCTTATCAAAAAGTACTAATTGCTTACCGTATCCGCCTCTAAAAATAAAAGTAGAATTTAGCTTTCCGTAATCATACCCCTTGGCATCACTAAAAAAAGTATTGATGGTTTTTACTTGTTTTGGATGTTTCATACTCATCACATCCGCTTCTATAAAGTGATGCCATTTTACATTGTTGTTCCACACCCTTCTGGCATGCAAACCCCAACCAAAAGAATGCACATTTACACCAAAATTTCGATAGTTTTTATACAATATCTTGTCAGGGCGTTTAAGCGGCTCTTGCGAAAAAACAAAAAATGGAATAAGAAAAAATATGAAGCAGATTTTCTTCATAGATTTAAGGTAGATTAGGGTAAATTTAAGCGTTAGTTTCCGTATTTTGGGCTTTACTTCCTGAGCCCGGGCATTCTTCATACACCCCACAAGAGGATAAAGCAAAAAGGAAAATTAAAACAAAGAATATAACTGATATTTTTTTCATGACTTTTATTTTAACGCAAAAATACAGATTTTGTTTTGTATGAATCTGTATTTTCTGATTTAGATTTTCTATCTTTGAACAATACTTTTTTAATAATAAATGACAACCATTAATCCAAAAATAGAAGAAAGTTGGAGAGCAGTTTTGCTAGATGAATTTAACAAAAGTTATTTTGTAAAACTAAAACAATTTTTAGAAGATGAAAAAAAACAAAACATCATTTATCCAAAAGGAAATGATATTTTTAATGCTTTTGATTTCACTCCTTTTAAGAAGGTGAAAGTTGTGATTTTAGGACAAGACCCTTATCATGGAAAAGGACAAGCGCATGGACTTTCTTTTTCGGTATTAGATGGGGTGAAGATTCCTCCCTCCCTTAAAAATATCTTTAAAGAATTGGAGGCAGATTTGCAAATTCCAATTGCTGAAACAGGCAATCTATCCTCTTGGACAAAGCAAGGAGTTTTACTCTTAAATGCTACTTTAACGGTAAAAGCTGGGCAAGCGGGCTCGCATCAAAAACAGGGTTGGGAGGAGTTTACCAATGCCGTAATTAAAAAAATTTCAGCAGAAAAAAAAGGAGTAGTTTTCTTGCTTTGGGGCAAGTTTGCTCAAAATAAAGCCGAACTTATTGATGAAAATAAACATCATATTTTAATTGCCCCTCATCCCTCTCCCTTCTCTGCTTATAGTGGGTTTTTTGGTTGCAAACATTTTTCGAAAACAAATATGCTTTTAGAAAAGCAAGGGCAGCAAGTGGTAGATTGGAAATTGTAATGAAGAAATTATTTTTCATAATATTTTTACTTTTTTCATTGGCTTGCTTGGGTCAAGAAAAAATAATAACAATCGCCAAAAACTATATAGAAAACAAATACCAAGAAAAGTTTGAGGAAGTATTATTTGTAAATATCTCTGAGCAAAAAATGTACCATATTAAAAATGGTGAAATTGTGAAATCTTATATTATATCATCCTCAGCATATGGAATTGGAAGCAAAGCGGGAAGCAATAAAACTCCCTTAGGGTTACATAAAGTAAAAGCTAAATATGGAGATAAAACTCCAATAAACGGCAGAATGATTGGAAGGGTTTTTTATGGTGATATTGCTACAATCTACCCAGATACAACAAAAAGTAAAACAGATGATGTAACAAGCAGAATTTTATGGTTAGATGGGTTAGAAAAAGGAATCAACAAAGGTGAAGGAATTGATTCCTACAATCGCTATATTTACATTCATGGCACATCAGAAGAAGGGCGGCTAGGAAGTCCTGCTTCTCACGGCTGTATAAGAATGAAAAATAAAGCCGTAATTGAGCTTTATAATAAAATAAAAATTGGTACTTTAGTGCTCATTTTATAAATCAAAAAAATACTTATGGAATACATTGTTTTAGCAGTTTTAATTGCAGGATTTGCTCTTATTTATTTTAAGAAATCAGATAAAAAAGAAAAAAAATCAAATGAGTTTTTATTACAACTTAATGAAAATTTAAGAAAGGAGATTCAGGGAATAAGGAAAGAAGTAGGGGAAAATTCTGAAAAAGGGAGAAAAGAAATTGAAGAAAAACTAAAGGACATTAATAAAGGAATTTCTACTTTTCAGCAAAGCTCTAAAAAAGACATGCAAGAACAGTTCAAATCTTCTAACAAAGTAATAAAAGAAGTAACGGCTGAACTTGAAAAAATAAAAGGAACTAACGAGCAAGTATTGGGTTTTGCTAACCAAATGAAAACTTTAGAGAAAATATTAAGCAACCAAAAACAAAGAGGAATTTTAGGAGAAATTCAGTTAGAAAACCTGCTTTCAAATGTATTACCACCAGAGCTTTTTCAGATGGAATATCATTTTGAGAATGGAGAAGCAGTTGATGCAATTGTTAAAGTAGGAGATTTCTTAATTCCTATTGATGCAAAATTCTCATTAGATAACTACAATAAAATGATTGAAAGTAGTGATAAAGCAGAAATTGAAGAATTAGAAAAGAAATTCAAAAGAGATATAGCCCTAAGAATTGATGAGACATCAAAATACATACGACCAAACGAAAAAACTACCGATTATGCTTATATGTTTATTCCAGCAGACGGACTGTATCAAGATTTGTTAAATAGTAGAGTGGGCTCTTTAAAAATAAACTCCAAGGATTTAGTATCTCATGCTTACACCAAAAAAGTAATGATTGTTTCACCAATGAGTTTGTTTCCAATGTTGCAAATAACAGTAAAAGCTCTTCATAATTTAAAAGTGGAAAAATCAATTGAAGATATTTTGAAAAACATCAACAAACTATCCAATCATTTGAATGCCTATAAAGATTCGCATGACAGATTAGGAAAAACCATTGGAACAGTTGTAAATCATTATAACAAATCTTCTAATGAGTTTAAGAAAATCGACAAGGATGTTACTAAAATTTCAGAAGGAAATAGTAGTATCAATTTTGAACCTCAACTACTTGATAAACCAAATATTAATGAAGAATAATCTCTTTTATTTATTCATCATTCTTGTACTTACCGCCTGCACTTTTGGGAAGAAAAATAAGTTGCAAAACTCTGCTTTTATTTACTCTGAAAACATAAGTAAAGCACAACCATTTTTTAAAATTTATCACAATAGCAATACGGAAAGCACTCTGTTTTGCAAACTAAAAAGCAAGGAACTTTTAAGTGTATTTTCGGCAAGTGAGAAACAAAATAAAATTAATTATTCTATAAGTGGAAAGTTATTTTTGGCAGACAACAAGAGCATTGTCATTGATAGTTTTACTTTGCAAAAAAGTATTGTAGATACAGCAAAATGGATTAAAGAGACTTTTACTTTTTCTTCTAATTTGAACGAACATTATATGCTGAAAATTAATTTCACGGATGAGAATAAATTAGTTAAAGCTGAAAAAATAATTTACTTTGAAAAGGAAAAAGATGCTAAAGAAAATTTTCAGATTTTCAAAGAGCAGAAAATACAATTTGCTACCACTTTTAATTTGAATGACACGCTAATTATTCAAAATAATACTGAGCAAGAAAAACTTTCCGTGCGATATTTTAATGAGAATTTTCCTCTGGCAAAAGCTCCATTTGTGTTGGGAGCAATAAAATCAAAAGAAATTATAGCAGATAAGTTTTTCTCGATTACAAGCGATACTACTTTCTTTATTTTGCCAATAAACCGGCAAGGAATTTATCAAATTTTGGAAAATGAAACATTCAAAAACGGAATGAGTATTCTGGCTTTTGAAAATGATTTTCCGAAAATAACTTCTGCAAAAAATATGATTGCTCCACTTCAATATATTTGTAGCAATGAGGAGTTTTTGCAACTTAAAGAAATCAATAACAAGAAAATAGCAATAGATGAATTTTGGCTCAGCAGAGCAAAAGGCGATAAAAGTCAAGCTAAGAAACTCATTCAAACTTTTTATAAAAGAGTAGAAAATGCCAATTCTTTTTTCACCTCTTACAAAGCTGGCTGGAAAACCGATAGAGGTATGATTATGATTATTTTTGGTGCGCCAAATATCATTTACCAAAGTAAAGAGGGGGAAAGTTGGATTTATGGAGAAAAAAATAATATGTACGCATTAAATTTTACTTTTACAAAAATAAAAAACAAGTTTAGCGATAAGGATTTTGAGCTCAATCGCTCGGCTTATTTTAAGAATATCTGGAGTACAGCACAAAGATCTTGGCGAGAAGGACATGCTTATTCGGATATGGATATTAAAGAAAAAATATATGAACAGGAAAGACGACAAAGACAAAGCCAACTTTATTTTTGGTATTAGACCGATAATTGAAGCGGTAGAAGCTGGAAAAACAATTGACAAACTTTTTATCCAAAAAGGATTGCACAATGATTTGTTTGCAGAACTTTGGAAATTAGTTCGCCTAAGAAGAATCAACTACAAGCATGTTCCACTAGAGAAAATCAATCGCTTAACAAGAAAAAATCATCAAGGAGTATTTGCTTTTATTTCTCCTATCGATTTTCATAATATTGAGGATGTAGTGCCAAATTTGTACGAGCAAGGAAAGAATCCTCTCATTTTAGTTTTGGACAGAATTACTGATGTGCGAAATTTTGGGGCTATTGCCCGTACAGCCGAATGTGCTGGCGTGAATACTATTTTAATTCCCGAACAAAACTCGGCTGCCATAAATGCAGATGCGATTAAAACTTCTGCTGGAGCTTTACATAAAATGACAGTTTGCCGCACTTGGAACATTAAACTGGCATTACAGTTTATGAAAGATAGTGGCATACAATTAGTTGGCTGTACTGAAAAGACACAAGACAATATGTACAAACCAGACTACACTCCGCCTACTGCAATTATTATGGGTTCGGAGGAAGATGGTGTTTCTCCTGAGTTTTTAAAAATGTGTGATGAAAGAGCAAAAATTCCTATGGCTGGAAAAATTGCTTCTTTAAATGTATCGGTAGCTACTGGGATTATTTTGTATGAAGTAATAAGGCAGAGAAAAATAAAATAATGTGTTAATTTGATAATATGCTGATAAAAATAATTATCATTATCATTTTTTGCAACTAGGAAACTAAAATTTAAGAAGCTGCCTTGTAAAACCATATTGAAATAAGTGATAGAAAGACAGCAACAATCATCCCAAAATGAAAGGAGTTTGTTTCCCAACTTAAATTTGAGTAGTCTATTTGTACTAGTTGAGATATAATAATTAGGACTCCAGAAATAATCATTGCAATCTTGAATTTCTTATTCATTCGCTCTTTTTCTTTTTAGAATTTTCTTGTAAAATTATTCCAAACACTACTCCTAATGCAATTCCAATTCCAATATTGTCAAATGCAGCACCCAGAGCAACTCCCACACCAATTCCTAATGCCAAGTAGGGAGTGCTTGTAATTTGTTTATTTTCTTTTTCCATTCCCCAAAAATATAAAAATAATTCCTAAAAGTGTTATGAGGGTAGTCATACTAAACACAATAATATCAAAATTCCCTCCATTAAAATTAAAAAAGTAGGTGATAAACAATCCAAAAATTGTTAGTATTATTCCTCCCAAAAGTTCTTTTTTCCAAACTAAATAATTGAGCCCAAAAAGTAAAAGCCAAGGCAAAGTATTAGGTGAATTTTTTACAACTCCCATAAATCCTCCACCAAAACTTTCAGAGCCAGAAAGTAAAGCAAATACAAAAACTAAAGTTGTAATTGCAAAAAGTAGTATTTGTGAAGTTCTTCTAATTTGTTTTCTCATTGTTTTTAGTTTCTGCTAGTTTCTAGTCCCTAATTCACTAGTTACTTTCTTTTAAATCCAATAAGGATTATACCCAGCATAAGTAAATGCAATACCCACTAAAAGAGTAATAATAGCGACAATTCTGTAAGATTTTTCATCAAATTTTGATGACATCTTTACAACAATGTTTGGGTCGTAAAAACGAATCATTCCTTTTGCAATTCCCATCCAAGCAATAAATGTAGTAAAACCAACTATATCAGCTCTCCATACATTATTGATTAAAACTAGTGGAATACACAACATTAAAGAGATAAACCCACTTAAAAATATAAAGGATTTATCTTTTGCTAGTTCAATTAATGTTTCTCTTGATTTTGTGCTAAGTAGTAAAGGAATAGAGAAAGCTAAGAAAAAATATCCCCAGAATTTTACGATAAGTACTTCTATTGCAAATGCGTCCATAATTTTTTTGCTAAGGTAATAAATTATTTTTCATCTTGTGCATGAAAAGTTTTTTAAATAAATGTATATACATTAAATGTATTTACATATATTTGCACATCAAAAGAAAAGTATGAAAATAGAAGATGAAATAAAGCAAAGCAGATTTGAATCAAACCAGCAAAGATTATTGATTAATATTCTTTTTACGGCAAATCAATTTTCCTTATCTCACAATAGGTCTCTTAGGCAATTTAATATTTCAACTCAGCAGTTTAATGTTTTAAAAATATTAAAAGGTCAAAAAGGAAATCCTATCTCTGTAAAAGATATGTTTGGTAGAATGTTGGATAAGTCTTCAAATGTATCAAGATTAATTGATAAATTACTTTTAAAAAAATTAATAAAAAGAGTAGTTGATAAAGATGATAGAAGAAGAGTTAATGTAAGTATAACTAAAAGTGGCTTACTTTTATTGAAGGATATTGATGTTGTAATGCGAAAAATAAACATTGATATCAGAAGTGTAATTACTGATGAAGAGGCAAGAATTGCAAGTGGTATTCTTGATAAATTTAGAATTATTAACCAAATATAATTGTATTATGAAAAACAAAATTTTTATGGGGGTTCGAATATTGTTCGGACTTATGATGGTAAACTCAGGGCTAAACAAATTCTTGGCTTATATGCCAATGCCAGAAATGGCTGAAGCAGCTGGTGTTTTTATGGGAGCCTTAGGAGCAAGCATTTATATTTTCCCTTTAGTGGGTATTGTAGAGCTTATTGCTGGTGGTTTAATTATCACTAAAAGATTTAATGCTTTTGGTGCAGTATTGATGATGCCAATAACAGTAAATATTTTCTTTATTCATTCATTTTTAGATCCTGCAGGATTTGTAATGGGATTAGTTCTGTTATTAATTAATGTATGGATTCTTATTGAAAATAAAGATAAATTTTCTCCACTTACTGCTTAGTAAGATAATTGTTGAGCTATTATTTAATCCTGTTCATTTTGGGCAGGATTTTTTATTTGTATTCTTAATTTTATGTAGCTGAGTTTCTCTATTTTCGCGCCCTCAAAAAAAATACATTTATGAAATCAGCATTTAAATTCATCACACCAAGTAACGGTAGTATTAAAGATGATATGTTATCAGGTTTAACGGTAGCATTGGCTTTAGTTCCTGAAGCAGTAGCTTTTGCTTTTGTTGCTGGAATTTCACCAATTATTGGTTTGTATGGTGCTTTTATGATGGGATTGGTAACAGCTATTTTTGGTGGTAGACCTGGAATGATATCAGGAGCAACTGGAGCTTTAGCTGTTGTAATGGTTGCTCTTGTAAAAGAAGGGGAGATGATGGGAGATGGTTTAGGTATTCAGTTTTTGTTTGCAACTTTAATATTAACTGGAATTTTTCAAGCTTTAGCTGGAGTGCTTAAAATGGGAAAATTTGTAAGAATGATACCTCATTCAGTAATGATGGGATTTGTAAATGGATTGGCTATTGTAATTTTTACTTCTCAACTAGGAATGTTTCAATCAGGAGGAGAGTGGCTTGAAGGAGGAGCAATGTTTACCATGTTAGGCTTAGTAGCTTTAACTATGGGGATTATGTTCATCTTACCAAAAATTACTAAAAAAGTTCCTGATGCCTTAGCTGCAATTATTGTGGTTTCGCTAATTGTTATATTTGGAGATATTGATACGCAAACGGTAAAATCATTTATTGTAGCTGGAGGTGGAGAAGGAATTAAAGCAGGATTGCCAACCTTTAATGTGCCAATGATCTCTTTAAGTTTTGAAACTCTTTCTTTTATTGCTCCTTATGCTTTAATTTTAGCAGCAATTGGATTGATAGAATCTTTAATGACGCTTAACTTAGTAGATGAATTAACGGAAACTCATGGTAACGGAAATAAGGAATGTATTGCTCAGGGTGGCGCTAATATCCTTAACGGATTTTTTGGTGGCATGGGAGGTTGTGCTATGATTGGGCAATCAATTATTAACATAAAATCAGGAGGTAGAGGTAGGCTTTCGGGTATTACTGCAGCATTGGCACTTTTAGCTTTTATTTTGTTTGCTTCAACTTATATTGAGATGGTGCCAATTGCTGCTCTAGTTGGGGTAATGTTTATGGTTGTGATTGGAACTTTTGCTTGGAGTACTTTCAAAATTATGAATAAGGTTCCTTTATCAGATATTTTTGTAATTATTTTGGTTACTGCACTAACAGTTATTTTTGATTTAGCAATTGCAGTAATTTCAGGAGTTATTGTTTCAGCTTTAGTTTTTGCTTGGGAAAATTCATTAATGATTAGAGCAAGAAAACATACGGATAAGCACGGAATAAAACATTATGAAATGTTTGGACCTTTGTTCTTTGGTTCTATTGAACTTTTCAATTCTAAGTTTGATGTAAAAGAAGACCCTAAAGAAGTAGTAATTGATTTTGCAGAAAGTAGAGTAGTGGATCAATCGGCTATTGAGGCTTTAAATAAGTTGGTAGAACGATACCAAAAAAATGGAAAGACCATTCATTTGCGTCATTTGTCTGCTGATTGTGTAAAATTGATAAAAAGAGCTGAAAAAATCTGTGATGTAAATGTATTAGAAGATCCTGATTATTTTGTTGCTATTGATAATTATAAGCAAGCCTTAGAAAAAATTTAGAATAAGAAACTCCCAACAGCAATGTTGGGAGTTTCTTTTAATATCTCCCCTCTTGGGAGGGGGGTTGGTTCTAATTCCCAGTCACTCAAAAAATTATTGAAGTATTAATTTTTTGTTCACCACTCCACTATTAGTTTCTATCTCTAGCATGTAAA
>CAYVKX010000035.1:2395-19265 GCA_964452095.1 uncultured Weeksellaceae bacterium | reverse complement strand
CACTTCCTTTTAAGGCAGGATTAGGATACATTACATAGGAAATATCTTCATTTTCATTAACTGCACTAATTATGCAATCGCAATTATGAGAACCCATTCCAGAATAAGTAGCATCAGGCAATGAATCGTATTCTAAGGTAGCATTAAAGACAATAGGATTCATGGTAACCCCTTTTTTTACAGATGATTTTCTCACCAAAGTTTGTCTTTTTGTCCACCAAGTCCCCCCATTTGCATCTGTATAGCCAGCTGAGGCATCATCTGTCCAAGCACTACCAGGGTCTTCCCCAACTTTGCCAAATATATCGATAGTATTTCCTCCTTTTTCTAAAGTCATAGCATCATCTCCATTAAAATAAAATGGGGTAGGATAAATACCACTTCCATATAAATCACATGCAGCATAAAAAACAGGATCCACTGGCATGGACCAATAAGTTGATACCCAAACAGAATCTAATTGTCCATTTCCAATTGCAATTGCCTCTCCTGCTGCAAGATTACCACTTAAAGGCCAAGTGTCAGGTCCTGTTGTTGCTCCATTCCCATACCTATTTATCGAATAAGCACTCAAATCAATTGTAAAATTTGTAGGGTTGTAAATTTCAATACCATTATTATTCCCAGGTCCTTCAATATATTCTGATATAAATAAGTCAGAACAGTCTTGTGCATTTACACTCATTGCAAAAAGCACACTCATACTTAGTAAAATTTTCTTCATTTTTGTTGTTTTTTTAATTAAGGTGCTAAACTACAAAAATGCTCATACTTTATTTCATTTTATTAAATAAATTTTATCTTTGGGCAAATTAGAATTTACAATTATGGAAAACAATATTTCAACTTTTGAAGAATATAAAAAAGAATATGAAAAAAGCATTTCAAATCCTCTACAGTTTTGGGAAGAAAAAGCAAATAATTTTACTTGGATACAAAAATGGGATACAGTTTTAAGTTGGGATTTTTCCAAACCAGAGATAAAATGGTTTGAAGGAGGAAAACTTAATATTACTGAAAATTGCTTAGATAGACATCTTGCAATTAAAGGGAATCAAACTGCAATAAAATGGATTGCAAATAATCCACAAGAAGCGAATAGAAAAATCACTTATAACGAATTGCATGCTGAGGTTTGCAAATTCGCTAATGTTTTAAAAAATAATGGGGCAAAAAAAGGAGATAGAATTTGCCTTTATATGCCAATGGTTCCTGAATTAGCAATTGCTGTTTTGGCTTGTGCTAGAATTGGCGCCATTCATTCAGTTGTATTTGCAGGATTTTCTGCAAAATCACTTTCTGATAGAATTAATGATGCAGATTGCAATATTCTTATTACTGCTGATGGAGGATTTAGAGGAGCAAAAATCACCCCATTAAAAGACATTTCTGATGAGGCAATGCAAACCACTCCTTCAATAGAAAAATGCATAGTTCTAGAACGAACAAAAAGTATGATTACTATGCAAGAAAATAGAGATATTTGGTGGCATGATGAAATGCAAAAAGTTACTGAAAATTGTCAAATTGAAATAATGGATGCGGAAGACCCTCTCTTTATTTTGTATACTTCTGGGTCAACAGGAAAACCAAAAGGAATTCAGCATTCCACTGCTGGATATATGATTTATACAGAATATTCTTTCCGGAATGTTTTTCAGTATAATGAAGGAGATATTTATTGGTGTACTGCTGATATTGGTTGGATTACAGGCCATTCCTATATTGTTTATGGCCCACTATTAGCAGGAGCTACAACTATGATGTTTGAGGGCGTACCCTCTTACCCGGATGCTGGAAGGTTTTGGCAAATTGTTGAAGAAAATAAAGTAAATATTTTTTACACAGCCCCGACTGCAATTCGTGCTTTGGAAGCAAAAGGATTGGATTTTGTAAAACCTTATGATTTATCATCATTAAAAGTTTTAGGTACTGTTGGTGAACCAATAAATGAAGATGCTTGGCATTGGTACGATAAAGAAATTGGAAATAATAATTGCCCGATTGTTGATACATGGTGGCAAACAGAAACTGGTGGAATTATGATATCTAACTTAGCAGGAGTTACGCCCGCAAAACCAACATTTGCAACTCTTCCATTACCTGGGATACAACCCTGTTTAGTTGATGAAAAAGGAATTGAAATTGAAGGAAATTCTGTAGAAGGAAGGTTGTGCATGAAGTTTCCATGGCCTTCAATGGCTCGTACAATTTATGGAAATCATAAAAGATTTAAGGAAACATATTTCTCAACTTTCAACAATAAATATTTTACAGGAGATGGAGCATTAAGAGATGAAAACGGAATGTACAGAATTACTGGAAGAGTTGATGATGTTCTGATAGTTTCTGGTCATAATTTAGGCACTGCTGAAATTGAAAGTGCAATGGGCGAGCATGAAAATGTTTGTGAAACTGCAATTGTTGGATTCCCTCACCCAATAAAAGGAAATGGGGTTTATGCTTATGTAATTTGCCACAATAAACCAGATAATGAAGATGAGCTTAGAAAAGAAATAAATGATTTGGTAACAAAAAATGTAGGTCCGATAGCAAAAGCCGATAAAATTCAGTTTGTAAGTGGCCTACCAAAAACACGATCAGGAAAAATTATGAGAAGGATTTTAAGAAAGATTGCAGAGGGTAACACTCAAAATCTAGGAGATACAAGCACACTTTTAGATCCAACTGTTGTTGAGGAAATCAAAAGTTCAGCACAATAACAATTTTATAAATCTGTTTGTCTATTTTTGCACCTATGTCCGATAGTTTAATCATCATCCCAACTTATAACGAGAAAGAGAATATCGAAAAGATTATTCGTAAGGTTTTTTCACTGGAAAAACCTTTCCATATTTTAATTGTTGATGATGGTTCACCTGATGGGACGGCAAAAATTGTAAAAAATTTACAATCGGAATTTTCTGAGCAACTACATATAGAAGAAAGAACTGGGAAACTTGGTTTGGGTACAGCTTATATTCATGGTTTCAAATGGGCTTTAGAAAGAAATTATCAATTTATTTTTGAAATGGATGCTGATTTTTCACACAATCCTGATGATTTAATTCGACTATATAATGCCAATTTAAATGAGGGTGGAGACTTATCAATTGGATCGCGCTATGTAAAAGGAGTAAATATTGTAAATTGGCCAATGGCTCGTTTGCTCATGTCATTTTTTGCATCAAAATATGTAAAAATGATAACTGGAATGCCAATACATGATTCAACTGCCGGATTTAAATGCTATAGAAGAATAGTCTTAGAAACTATTAACTTTGATAAAATTCAATTTGTGGGTTATGCATTTCAAATTGAAATGAAATTCAAGGCTTGGAAATATGGCTTTAATGTAGTTGAAGTGCCTGTAATTTTTACAGATAGAACAGAAGGAGAATCAAAAATGAGTGGTGGAATTTTTATGGAAGCCGTTATTGGAGTAATCCAAATGAAACTCAAAAGTTTTTTTAGAAACTGGAAAAGATAGAATTAGATATTAGTACTAAGATAATAGACAAAATCCCCTCTAAGAATAGTGGCTAAGGATGTGTTAAATCCTTTAAGAAATCCTAAATTATGCTTACACTTATTAAAAACGCAACTCTTGTAAATGAAGGAGAAATTTACAAATCAGATGTACTGATTGAAAATCAAAAGATAAAAGAAATTGCATCAAAAATTACTATTGTTGCAGATACAATTATTGATGCAGAAGGACTTTATTTATTGCCTGGAGTAATTGATGATCAAGTTCATTTTCGTGAGCCAGGCTTAACACACAAGGCGAATATTTACACTGAAAGTAAAGCAGCAGTTGCTGGTGGAATTACTTCATTTATGGAGATGCCAAATACTAATCCACAATCTCTAACTCAGAAATTATTAGAGGATAAATACCAAATTGCAGCAAAAACTTCAATTGCTAACTACAGCTTTTTTAT
The DNA here is from genome assembly GCA_964452095.1 of uncultured Weeksellaceae bacterium. Lineage (GTDB taxonomy): Bacteria > Bacteroidota > Bacteroidia > Flavobacteriales > BACL11 > DUAL01. The sequence goes on along the minus strand of CAYVKX010000035.1, from coordinate 15,321 downwards.
GGGAGCTAGTAATGATAATTTAGAAGAAGTTTTGAAGACCAATCCTAAAAATGTAGGGGCAATTAAAATATTTATGGGTTCATCTACAGGAAATATGCTAGTTGACAATAAAAATGTATTAGAAGAAATATTTTCTAAATCACCTATGCTTATTGCTGTACATTGTGAAGATGAAACAACTATACAAGAAAATTCTTTAAATGCTAAAGAGGAATATGGAGAGGAAGTCCCAATTTTTGAGCACCCTAATATTAGAAGTGCTGAAGCTTGTTACAAATCATCATCAATGGCTGTAGAACTGGCAAAAAAACACGATACAAGACTTCATGTTTTTCATCTTTCAACAGAAAAAGAAATTTCACTTTTTGACAATAAACTCCCTTTATCAGAAAAGAGAATTACTGCTGAAGTTTGTATACACCATCTTTGGTTTGATGAAAGTAAATATGAGGAAAAAGGAACTTTGATTAAATGGAATCCTGCAGTAAAAAAAGAAAGTGATAAAAAGGCATTGTTCCAAGCTTTATTAGATGAAAAACTAGATGTAATTGCAACTGATCATGCGCCACACACTTTAGAAGAAAAGTCTAATACTTATTTTAAAGCTCCTTCTGGAGGGCCACTTGTACAACATGCTTTGCCTGCAATGTTAGAATTTGTTCATCAAGGAGAAATCTCATTAGAAAAAGTGGTAGAGAAAATGTGTCATAATCCTGCTATATGCTTTAAAGTTGAAAATAGAGGGTTTATCCGTGAGGATTATTTTGCTGATTTAGTTTTGGTAGATTTAAACAGCCCTTGGGAAGTAAAAAAAGATAATATCCTTTACAAATGCGGGTGGTCTCCTTTTGAGGGAGAAACTTTTAATGCAAAAATTACGCATACTTTTGTTAACGGACATATAGCTTACGAGCATGGTTGCTTTGATGAAACTAGGAGGGGAATGCGACTTACATTCGATAGATAAAAGCATAAAAAAAGGCAACCAATTGGTTGCCTTTAATTTTTTAAAATAAGTTTTACTTATTCGTGATTGTGACCTTCATGAGACTCCTCTTCAGTTGCTTCAGCTTCTTCTCCTTCAGCAGACTCTTCATGAGCCATACAACAAGAATGATCTTCAACACAAGGCTCACCAATTTGGCATCCAACACCTTCAGCTACTTCCTCAGTGGCAGTTTCAACAGTTTCTTCTACAGCAGGAGCCGCTTCTTCAGTTGCAGTTTCTCCACCTCCACAAGCTGTGAATGCAAACATTGTTCCTGCAACAAATAAATACATTAATTTTTTCATGACTTTAAATTTTGTTTGGTTAATAATTCATGCAAATATACACAAATCAGAGAATTAAATACAATATCTTTGTTTTATGAAAAATTATTTGTCAATACTAATTTGTTTATTGTTTGCTTGTGGTACTCCTGAGAAGGAAACACCTAATAATATTTTAAAAGAAAATACCTTTGAAAATATTTTAAAAGAAATTCATTTGGCAGAAGCAACTTTTGAATTACATAAAACAACAGGAATGGAAAAGGCAAAAAATGAATTAGCAAACTCTTATCATAATATTTATCAGGAATTTGCAATTTCTGAAGAAAAATTTAATAACTCACTAGAGTACTACTCAACTCATCCTGAAAAGTTAGAAGAAATTTACAGCAAAGTTTTAGAAGAATTAACAGAGGAAAGAGCTAGTTTAAATCCGCAATAAACCAATCAGCATACTTTTTTATTGTAGCATCAATATCCGTAAATTTAAAGCTAATTAACTTTTTAATTTTTGCAGTTGAATAAGAACTCTCCATCATAGCACTATCGGCAGTTTCCTTAGTAATTAACGGTTTTTTTCCTGTAATAAAGGAACGCACCACTTCCATTCTCCAAGCAATTTCTTTTAATAAAGGAGTAACTTTTATTGTTGCTTTTGGTTTATTTAAAGCTATTGCAATTCTATCAAAACAATCACGATATTTTAAGTTAGCACCATTTACAATAAAGCGTTCATTCTTTACATCAGCAAATAAAAGAGCAACTAATGAATTTGCCACATCAACCACATCAACATAACCCGTACTTCCTGGCGTATAAAATTTTAAACCTGAATGTATTTTTTGAAAAATTTGAGAACTCCCTTTATTCCAATCTCCAGGACCAAGAATTACTGATGGATTTACAATTACTACTTCCAATCCCTCCTGAGATGCACGCCAAACTTCTTGCTCGGCATAATATTTACTAAGCGCATAATTACTATCTAACTTAGTTGCTTTAAAATGACATTCTTCATCAACAATTCCCTCAGTAGAATTACGCCCCAAAGCAGCAATTGAACTTACAAATCCTACTTTTTTTACTCCTGAACTTAAAGCTACATTCATCACATTTGCAGTACCTTCAATATTTACTTTTTTCAAAAGGTCAGCATCAGAAGGTTGAAAAGAAACAATAGCAGCACAATGTAAAACCCTCTCACAATTTTGCATTCCGCTTTCCAAAGAAGGAATGTCATTCACATCACCATCAACCCAAATAATTTGGGGAAACAAATCATCAGCATTATAATAATCAAAAACACTTTTACAAATATCCAAAGAAGAATTTGCTCTTTTAAGCGCTTTAAACTCTTTTCCACTTTGTGCTAAATTTAATAAAACATGTGAGCCAACAAGTCCGGTTCCTCCTGTAACAAATATCATTGTACAAAGATAGGAGAATAGATTTGAGATATTAGATATTAGACATGAGATTTGGAATAATTGTCTATTTTTGACAAAAATTATAAGAGATGAACTTTGTAGAAGAATTAAAATGGAGAGGGATGATACATGATATCATGCCAGGGACTGAAGAGCAATTTGAAAAAGAAATGACAGCTGCCTATATTGGTTTTGATCCTACTGCCGACTCGCTTCACATTGGAAGTTTAGTTCAAATTATGATTTTAGTGCATTTGCAAAGATGTGGGCACAAACCTATTGCTTTAGTTGGGGGTGCTACTGGTATGGTTGGCGATCCTTCAGGAAAAAGCAAGGAGCGTAATTTGCTAGATGAAAACACGCTAAACCATAACTTAGCTTGCGTACAAAAACAATTAGAACAATTCTTAGATTTTGATTGTGGAGAAAACTCAGCTGAAGTTGTAAATAATTATGATTGGTTTAAAGAATTTAATTTTTTAGAGTTCATAAGAGATGTAGGAAAACACATTTCTGTTAACTATATGATGGCTAAAGATTCTGTAAAAAATAGACTGGAAACAGGAATGAGCTTTACTGAATTTTCCTACCAATTGGTACAAGGGTATGACTTTTACTGGCTCTGGAAAAATAAGAATTGCAAAGTACAATTAGGAGGTTCTGACCAATGGGGAAACATAGTAACAGGAACTGAATTAGTAAGAAGAAAAGGAGGAGGGAAAGCATTTGCAATTACCACTCCACTGATAAAAAAAGCAGATGGTGGGAAGTTTGGGAAAACTGAAACAGGAAATGTTTGGTTGGATAAAGCAAAAACATCTCCTTACAAATTTTACCAATTTTGGTTAAACGCTTCAGATGAAGATGCCAAAAATTATATTAAGATTTTTACTTTATTGTCGCAAGAAGAAATTACAAAACTTACGAAAAAACATGATAACACTCCACATTTGAGGCTTTTACAAAAAGCAATAGCTGAGGAAGTAACTACTCGTGTGCACTCATCTGCTGATTTAGAAATGGCGATAAAAGCATCCAATATTTTATTTGGGAAATCAACTGCTGAAGATTTAAAAAGTTTGGATGAAGACACTTTTCTTTCGGTTTTTGAGGGTGTCCCTCAATTTGAAATGAATAAAGCGGATTTAGGATTAGGAATCTTAGATATATTAGCAGAGAAAACTCAAATTTTTGCAAGTAAAGGAGAGGCAAGAAGAATGATAAAAAGCAATGCCGTTAGCATTAACAAAGAGAAAATAAAGGAAGATCATCAATTATCTGAAAACGATTTATTGAACGGAAAATACATATTGGCACAAAAAGGAAAGAAGAATTACTTTTTGATTATTGTTTCCTAACATCTTTTAAAGCCTTTGATAACTCCTTGTATTTTTGGCTACCGAACATAATATTAGCTCCATTTTTCAGGAAAACTTTTACGCCTTTATTACCGCTTACATTATAGGCCTTTCCTTTAAATCCGTACTTTATTCCCCAACCTCCATATTCTTTTAATGGAGAGTATTCCATGGCTTTAAATTTTTCAATATCTTCTATTTTTATAATATGTGATTTCAAATGAAATGGAAAAAACTGATAATGCAAACCTTCATTGCTTACTTTAATTCTTAACTCAAATAAATAGAAAATCAGAGGGATTGCTAAGCCAATTAAAACATAAGTAAAATCTATTGCTTTCTCCTCAAAAGGATTCACTGACATAATTGGAAACGATAATAATATTACCCACAACCACCATTGTCTAAATTTCTGGTTTTCTACAAAAAGGTATTTCATTATTTACTGATTTATTGTGATTTTAGAAGTTGTAACAATATTGCTTTTATTTCCCGCTCTATCAACAACATAAATAGCATAGGATACTTGTTCGGAGGTTGAGCCGTCAGTTATTCCAGTTCCATTAATTTTAATTTCAAAATTTCCCTCAATTGAAATATTACTTCCATTTGGAGTAAGTTCTGGAATTCTAAATTTGTATTCAATTGCATTCCTACTATCTTTTACAAATAGGTTTTTTACATCAGGATTGTTCTCTCCCAAATCGCCATTTTCATCAGTATAGGAAATAGTAATTAAAATCTCATCCATATATTCTTGAGCTGTAGTTGGAGAAATACTTTTAAACTCAATTTGAGGCACATCAGAAACTGCATCATCTTTTTTGCATGAAAAAAAAAGCAGAACCACTAATATGTAAATCAAATTTTTCATCTATTGAACTGTAAATGACCACATACTTTTAAATATAAAAGAGGTCTGATTATTTGGGTAAATTGTATTAGCTGTTTGTCCATCATTAATTTCATAGCGTAAATAATATGTTTTCCCTGTTTGCAAAACAGCAGTGTTAAAAGGCACTACCCATACATCATAAGTAGGATCGTAAAAAGTAGCTGTTGCAATAAATGAATTTGAAAAATCATCTTGAAATTCTGAAATATGCAATTTATTAACTTGCATATCAGCAGGAGCAGTTTTATCATCCCACACTCTGAAAATAAAATTCACATCTTCATTTGATGGCATCAAAAATGGTTCGTACCATTCTCCAATTCTATTATCAGAATATGTAGAATCAAATGCTACATCCATCACAAAAAAGAAATCAATATTTGGCAGATTATTAGGTTCATTAGGAGTTGCTCCGGTAATATCTTTAGCCCCACTCATTATCCAATTACTTACCACATCCAAATCTTCTTGAGAAAGTGAATTTCCAATATTATCCTGTGGCATTCTGTCATCAGTATTTACAAAACAACAATTGGTTAATCGTTCATGAAGTACAGAATTTAAAGTATCGTTAGGGACTACTCTATAAGTAAAAGTTTCAGCCAAATTATTTTTAATTATTGGATGATAAACCATAGTATTATAGGAACTTTCTACTGTCCTAAAATCTGGTTCAAAAGTACCATCATGACAACCCAACACATTGCAAGAAGGAGCTAAAACTTCTTTGTGCAAACGAACAAATGAAGTTTCTGAAAGCGTATCCACTACAATAGTGTTATCAGTATAATCTACATTATCATACGGGTTTATTGGCAAATCATCCTCAGTGCAATTCACTAAAAGTAAAGATAATCCTAAACTTAAAAAAAGTAATTTTTTCATCTTAATAAAAACTTTCGTTTAACACATTTCCTTGCAAAATTCCATTTGGGATATCTGTATCAAACCCTAAGATATTTGCAATTGTTGGTACAACATCTATACTCTCACCTTTTTCTTGACTAAATACCTGATCTTGCACTACAACCCCATTTGGACCTAAAACCAAAGCAAAAATCTCTCTACTCATTTCATCATTTGTATGATCAAGAGCTTCTCTATTATTAGCCGCATAAATCCCATTTCCAAGCTCATTTCTACCATGTTCAGGAACAGAAATTAGAATAGTATCATTAGCCATTCCAGGAGTATTTTGAATAGTATCCCAAAGATGAGAAAGCGCATAATCTGCTTTTTGAAGATTATCAACATAACCATTAAAATCAGAATGTCCAATATCTAAATCTTGCATATTTACCACCAATAATTCTGGCTTAAATTCTTCAATTATTTTCTCTGCAAAATGTACTGTTCGCATATCATTATTGAAAATACTACCTACTCCCCAGGGATCATTATACAACCCAATTGCAGCATCAGAAAATGCTTGATTGATGAAATTCTCAATTTCTAATTTATCATCTTCAGTATTGCTAATGCTATTTGCAATGCCACTAAATTGTTGCGAAAAATGTGCATCACAAAAACCTCTTAGGGCACTTATTTTTTTATTTTCAGTAGGAGTGTAAATTTTAGAATTTCCTAAACTTTCATATCCTTCCTGAGAAATAATGGATGCAGGCTGAATATAATTAGCACCAAAATCTGCACCATAGCCAGCAGCTGATGAGAAATTAAGATGTGCATAAGGCCCTAATGAATTAGATACCCACCAAGTATTTTTAGCCGACATTGAAGGAGAATTATGTTTTCTGTAAAGCTCAAAAATAGTAGGGAATTGCGGAGCTGCATTAATATTTATTTCTCCAGAATAAACCCCAGTCATTGCAGTAGCATGTCCGCCATAATGCCCGGTAGGTCCATATTTCATCCTGAATTCCTTGTACAAAGTCCCTTGTTCTTGCAAAGTAATTCCAGAAGTATTTGGTGGGGCAAAATCAATAAAACTATTAAGGTCAGATGAAACTACTTCATTCCCTTTTAACATATAGGGCATTAAATTTCCATCAATTTTATGTACCGCTTCTAAGTTTCTTACACCACCTGCAAAAAGGCAAAACACTACATGATTTGCTTTTCTACTTCCTGTTGATGCAAATAATCTGCCACTTGGCAATAGGTAAGGAACGCCAATAGTTGCTGCAGCACCAAGTCCTAAATTTCTTATGAATTTTCTTCTTTCCATTAGTAGTATCTGTATTCGTTAGCTGTCATTAATGAAAAATATATTAACTCAGAATTAAGGTCAATATCTTTTTGAATCATATCCGTTACAAACCATAATTCATATTCATCTGGAGTTCGGTTAAACAACTTTTTGTAGGCGTCATTTACATAAGTATTTATTGTTATTTCTGATGTTCTATCAATAGTAGGAATTTGTATAGAAGGTTCATTTAAGAAATTCTTAATTACCATTTCTTCAATTAAAATTTTGTCTCCAAACGCTTTATAGGTTGTAGTTAATTCAGCCAATTTTGCAGTAGAAATTACTGTACCAAAAATATCAGAATAAGCAATAGAAATAAATTCTGTTGTTGTTTTAAGATGATCTTTATTAGAGGAATTCTGCTCAATATTTACATCATTAATATGATAAGTTACTTTCTTTTCTTTCTTACAAGAAAAAAGCAAAATCATTGATAAAAATAAAACTAGTTTTTTACTCATTTTATTTTAATATTTTTTATTTGTGAACACAAACCGTTTCATAATCCAATAAATTCGTTAGTTGATAAAATGCGTGTTTGCAATAGTTTATAATTTTCTGTTGAAATATAATCCAAACTATAATTTACACTTTCTTCTGATGTAGGGTTTCGGAATAAATACCTATTAAACAAAATATCTGTTTGTCCAGTAAAATATTCATCTGAAGAAAAGAAAATATCAATAAAATCATCTTTCCCATTTCCTGCCTGAAAAAATAAAGTGGAGTTCCCTCCATCAACTATAATTGATGCGTTTTCCACTTCCACTTCAGAAGGATATCTGCCTAAGAAATTTTGGAAAACTGACACTACAAAGTTTTCAGTTCCCATATTTATATCATCATAAAAATTGTTGTTAACCATGCGTTTATGCATTTCAATATTTGAGATTGTTCCACTATTTAGTCCCGGCAAAACCTCTTGAAAAGCAAGCATTCTTATTAATTCATTAGCAATAAAAATACTATCTATTCCTGTAGATGTTGAAAGTACAAATTCTATAATATAAATCGATTCATTTATCTGAGCAGTATCTACTCCATTTAGAATGTTTTCACTTTCTAGCGTAAATAAATTATTGTTGTATTCATCAAGATTTAAGATGTTTTCAATAACAATTTCTCTACTTTGTTGAGAAAGATTTGTATTTCTGAGTAAGTCAAAATCATTATTGAATTCCGTTTCGGTTGGCTCTCTCCCAATGGTAGAAATATACAATTTGTTGATGTAATTCTCAATTGTTGTGTTTTCAATAGTGTAATCTGGAGGTAAAGTATTGTTCCCAATTATCACATCTTCAATTTTAGTACATGAAGAGATGACAAGAATTGCAACTAAATAAATAAATTGTTTCATATTAAATGTTGTAAAGCATAAAAGTAGATAAAAAAATCGACTTTTACAAATTAACAACATTCCGATACAAAAATTGCAGAAAGGTTTAATGGTTTTTTGCATAATTTTCAAAGAAATGAGGAATTGTTTCTATTCCTTTTAAGTAGTTAAAAATTCCATAATGCTCGTTAGGAGAGTGGATTGCATCTGAATCCAAACCAAAACCAAGCAAGATAGATTTAACACCCAATTCCGCCTCAAACAAAGCCACAATAGGGATAGACCCTCCACTTTTAACAGGGACAGGCTTTTTACCATAAGTAGTTTCCATAGCTTTACTTGCTGCTACATAAGCAGGAATATCAGTAGGAGAAACATAAGGTTCCCCACCATGATGCGGACTAACTTTTACTTTTACCGATTTTGGAGCAATGCTCTCAAAATAGTCAGAGAATAATTTTGTAATTTCCTCATCAGATTGATTAGGAACCAATCGCATAGATATTTTTGCATAGGCTTTAGATGCAATAACTGTTTTTGCTCCTTCACCAGTGTATCCTCCCCAAATTCCGTTTACATCTAAAGTTGGGCGAATTCCAGTACGCTCCATAGTTGTGTATCCTTCTTCCCCATGAACATCTGATAAGTCCAATGCTTTTTTGTATTTATCTAATGAAAAAGGAGCTCTTGCAATATCCTCTCTTTCATTATCTGAAAGTTCAATTACATTATCGTAAAAACCAGGAATAGTAATGTGATTATTTTCATCTTTCATTGATGCAATCATCTCACATAAAATATTGATAGGATTTGCCACTGCACCACCATATAATCCTGAATGCAAATCTCTATTCGGACCCGTAACTTCTACCTCAACATAACTTAACCCTTTTAGGCCAGTTGTAATAGATGGCGTATCGTTTGCAATAATTCCAGTATCAGAAATTAAGATGGCGTCACACTTTAACCTTTCCTTATTTGATTTTACAAAAACACCTAAATTTTCCGAACCAACCTCTTCCTCTCCTTCAATCATGAACTTTACATTACACGGTAAAGTATCGGTTTTCATCATTAATTCAAATGCCTTTACATGCATGTAAAATTGTCCTTTATCATCACAAGCACCTCTTGCAAAAATTGCTCCTTCAGGATGAATATCCGTCTTTTTGATAACTGGTTCAAAAGGACCAGAATCCCACAATTCTAAAGGGTCGGCAGGTTGTACATCATAATGTCCGTACACCAAAACAGTTGGTAAATTAGTGTCAATAATTTTCTCTCCATAAACGATAGGATAACCAGCAGTTTCACAAATTTCTATATTATCTGCCCCTGTATTTTCCATTGCTTTTGCTACTGCATCAGCACAGTTTAAAACCTCCTCACTATAAGCAGGATCAGCTGAGATAGATGGTATTTTTAAGAGTTCAATTAATTCGTTAATGAATCTATCCTTGTTCTCGTTTATGTAATTATTTATGTGTTTCATTTTATTTCCAAAGGTTTTTTATCATTTATATCTATCTAAATTTTCCCACAATTCATTATCTTTTTTATAATGTTCTCTTATTTATTGAGGATGTTTCTATTCTTAAAAAGAAAGCCCCAACACCCAACAACTAACATCTATCACCTAATTCTTTCAACCTTGGTTTAATTTTTCTAAATCCCTTTAATAAAGCATCCGATAACTGATCAATATTTGCTTGAGTAAGGGTAGTAGCAAACATACAAGCACAGGTATTTATCATAATAATGTTTTCTTCTAAAAACAAATAATCAAGCAGCTGGTTAATTATATCTTTCACATTTTTATCTTGATATGCTTGCCTATAAGTAGTTGGTGCTTTATCAGAAAAATGCACTCTGAACATAGAACCGGCCCCTGTAATGCAAGCAGGAATATCAGCTAATTTTATCGCTTCATTAATTTGCTTTTTAGCGACCTCAGTAAGTTTATTTAAATCTTTTAATGCTTTTTCATCAAACATTTTCATAGCAGTATAGCCAGCAGTTAAGGAAATTGGATTAGCAGAAAAAGTGCCAGAATGAGGGTGTCTTAAAAAAGTTTCTCTTGGGTCAAGCACCTGCATAATTTCCGATTTTCCAGCAAGAGCACCAATAGGGAATCCACCGCCAATAATTTTTCCTAAAGCAGTCATATCTGGCTTTACGCTATAGGAAGCTTGGGCTCCAGAATAATTCACCCGATAAGTTACTACTTCATCAAAAGCCAAAACGGCATTATTTTCTCTTGTCCACTTATAAAGCGCTTCTACATACTCATTTGTAGCAGAAATAAGCCCAACTCTATGTGGTACTAAATCAATTAAAACACAGGCAATATCTTCCTTATTGTCATCTAACAGTTTAATAGTTCTTTCAATATCATTATAAGGGAATATTACCATATCATTTAATACCCCATCTGGAGTTCCTTCTACCACAGGCACAGCATTTGGCTTACCAATATCTCCCCAATTAGATGGATTTGCAGTTTGGCTAATTTCAGCATAATCGTAAGTGCCATGATACGCCCCTTCTGCCTTTGCTATTTTGTGTTTTCCAGTATATACTCTTGCTGCTTTTATCATTGTCATTACCGCTTCCGTTCCAGAATTCATAAATCGGATTTTCTCAAATCCTATTGTGCGGCTGTTTAAAAGTTCCGCATACCTTACCTCTACTTCCGAGCCCATAGTAAATGCCGATCCTTTTTGTAATTGATTAGTTACAGCATTTACAATATTAGGATGCGAATGTCCATGAATTAAAGATGCCATATTATTAGCAAAATCAAGTCGTTTTGTTCCATCAATATCTTTTATATAACTTCCATTTGCAGAGGAGACATAGAACGGGTGAGGATCTCTAAAAATAGTATTCCGACTTACGCCACCTGTAAGCACTTTTGTGGCCCTATTGTAAATTTCTTCACTTGTTTTCCCATGTTTGTTTTGGTTAGGACTCATAGTAATTATGCGTTAGTGTAGATATGTAGTTTTGCTTCCGTTCTTTCTTGTAGATAATCAAAATCGATATTTGGTGCTAATTCTTTTACTAACAAACCATCATTTGTTACATCCAAAATAGCAAGATTGGTGTAAATTCTTTCCACAACATTTTTTCCTGTAAGAGGGAAGGAGCACTTATTTATAATTTTAGGCAATCCTTTTTTGGTAGTATGCTGAGTAATTACAAAAATTCTTTTCACACCAGCAACTAAATCCATAGCACCACCAACTGCCGGAATTGCATCTTTTGCGCCTGTACTCCAATTCGCTAAATCTCCATCTTTGGAAACTTGCATAGCACCAAGTACGCAAATATCAATATGCCCACCTCTTATCATAGCAAAGCTATCGGCATGATGAAAATAACTTCCGCCTTTTATAGCAGTAATACATTTTTTACCGGCATTTACTAATTCTCTATCTTCATTTTCTTTTGTTGGGACTTTCCCCATTCCGAGTAAGCCATTTTCAGTTTGATAAATTACTTCTCTATCTTCTGGCACAAAATCGGCAACCAATTCTGGAATACCAATTCCTAAATTCACATAAGAACCATCTGGAATATCAACTGCAACTTTTTGAGCCATTTGTTCTCTACTCCAGCCAATTTGTTTTTCTGTATTTAACATGGGTATTTCATTTGCTTTGCTACCAATTCTGATTCATGAGCAGGATTAATAATCTCCACTACTTTCTTTACAAAAATTCCAGGGGTGATAACTGCCTCTGGATTAATTTCTCCCACCTCAACAATTTCTTTTGTTTGTACAATAGCAACCTTTGCTGCCATACACATTATTGGACCGAAATTTCGGGCAGTTGCATGATAAACAAGATTTCCATACCTATCAGCTTTTTCACATTTTACTAAAGAATAATCTGCCTTAATTGCATATTCCAAAACATTTTCTACTCCATTAATTATTCTACTTTCTTTGCCTTTTGATAGAGGTGTATTTACTGATGTTGGCGTAAAAAAAGCAGGAACGCCAGCACCTCCAGCTCTTATTCTTTCAGCAAGAGTTCCTTGCGGTACTAATTCTAACTCTATTTCTCCAGTAGTATATAATTCAGGGAATACCATAGAATTTGCCGTTCTTGGAAATGAGCAAATCATTTTTTTTACTTGCTTGTTTTCAATTAGTGCAGCTAAGCCAATATGTCCGCTACCTGTGTTGTTGCTTACAACTATGAGGTTTTTTGCTCCTGTATCAATTAGTGCGTGAATGAGTTCTATTGGGCTGCCCGCTTCTCCAAATCCTCCAATCATAATGGTAGAGCCATCTACAATTTCCTTTACTGCCTTAGTGGTTGATTCTACAATTTTATTAATCATTTATAGGTGGATTCTAATAATAGATTACTCGTTTTCAAACCCAGTTGATCTTAATTTAAAGCTTCCAGAATGG
>CAYVKX010000035.1:0-2385 GCA_964452095.1 uncultured Weeksellaceae bacterium | reverse complement strand
AATTAAACAATATAAAACCTCAAAAGTAAATAAATTAAAAAAATCTTAATCACGTTTCTTCAATATCATCTGCATCTTCAATTTTACCGGTTTTGGAACTTACATTAGTTCCTAAACTGTTTTCAATTTCTGTAAGTTCATCTTCATAGAAATATTTCTCTCCTTCAAAAGGTTTTAGATTGATGATGGTATCTTCATTCTCATCATATTTTGCTAAGTAAACTTCATCTAGCCATTTCATGTTTCTTGCTTCATTAAATTTTAGAACAAATGCCTCTTTCCCATTGATTGTTGTAGTTCCAAGTAAAGAAGTTTTTCCAGCAGAAGAAGTCATACTTATATATCTTGAAGGCCTTCCAATTGAAGGTAAACTTCTGTAAATTTTACTGAAAATCTTATTCATATCTGCAAGTGGAGCAGTAAAATAACCATGCTCTCCAGTTGGTCTGGCACAATAAATAGAGTGAAAACTCATTCCTAACATCATCAGGATATTTGCCAAATCAATCCAGTTTTGTGCTGATTTGTCAATATCTACTTTTCCATTCTCACCCATAAACAAACTGATGTGATTCATCATTGGGCTTTGGCTTTTTACATTTACCCCATTTGCTCTCAACCTTCTGATAGCAGCCAAAGTATGCACATTCAAAAACTCTTTTGGAGTAGAAAAATGTCCCATCCAAAGCACTTGAATTCCGCTATCATTTAAGTTTTTAAATAGTGCCAAAGTAGCACTGTATTTTTCATCCAATATAATACTTGGTTCATAAGTAAGTGCTCTGGAAGCAATCCTGATATTTCGGATATGCGATAATTCTGGATCTTCAATAATTGGCAAAAGATATTCGGTTAATCTTTTTGTTGGCATATATCCAGCATCTCCACCAGTAATTAAAATGTCGGTAATTTCTTTGTGTTTTCTTAAATATTGATGCACTTGAGCCACCTTATCTTGCACAAACATATCATCATCTCCTCTTACTTGTGCGTGCCTAAAACAATAGGTGCAATAAGCAAAACAGCTTTGGGTAGTTTTATCAAAAAGTAAAAAAACTTGAGGGTATTTGTGCTGTCCGCCATCTACTGCTTCCATTCCTTCTTCTGCATAAAAAGTGGGGCGATTCAAAAGTTGTTTTCCATCATGAGGATTGGTTTTGTCTCTATAGGATACTACCAATTTTCTTCTTTCGGCTTCATCCTCAATACTCATATATTGCTCTACAATTTCATCTTCAATCATTCCTGGTTGAGGAAAAACCAATTGAAAAACCTGATCGGTTTCATAGTTGTTCCAATCAATTGTGCTGAGAATATGCTTGGTAGCTAAAAATGCATAAACTTCCAAAAATAGTTCTCTTTCTTTTCTATGAGAAAGGAAAATCCCATTGCTTTCTAAAATTTTGCAAACGGCCTTAAATCCTTCTAATCCAAAATATTTGTTTTTTGCATCAACAAACATTGTTGCGGATTCTCTGCTTAGTTGAGAATGTTGTGGGAAGCAATTATGTAATCTGTATAAAAGTGAAGTTGGAAGCAAGTTTTCTTCTTTTACAACTGCTTTTGCGTTATCAGAAAATGCATGAAAATTCATTAAATTACTTACATCTTCCTTACTAAATTGCTTTTGTAGTTTTGGTTTTTCGCTAGTATTTGTTGTCATTTTGTTAGGGGTTTAGATTAAAGCAAAAATAGTAAAACAAAATAATAGATAACTGAATTAAGCAAACAAAAAAACATCCCCTTTTTTGAATAAGTAAGATTTGATTTTGGTATGGTATTTGAAAGCTATTTTTTGTTTATTTTTACAAAGTGAAAAATAGAGTACTAAAAATATTTTTGTTAGGATTTTTTTTCTTACCTCAGCTTTTATATTCTCAAGCTCCTGGCTGCCCGAATGTTAATGCTGGTCCTGATACTACTGCCTTTTGCAATACTGTTTCTTGTGTGCAACTTGAAGCAACTTACCTAAATGTAGGGCAAACCACTGCTTATACCGTTAGCTCTACACCTTATACTCCTCCTTATCCTTTTTCTGGTGGTACGCAACTTTTTATTGGCATTGATGATATTTGGAGTGAAGTGATTACCCTTCCATTTAACTTTTGCTTTTTTGGAAACACCTATAATCAACTGGTAATAGGAACAAATGGTGTGATTTCTTTTGATGTTTCTCTTGCAAGCCCACCAAATTGTGCGGCAACTTTTACTTGCACTTATTGTAATTGGCCCTTCTCCAATACCATTCCTAATACTACAGGATTTCCTTATCAAAACTCTATAAATGGCGCTTATCATGATATTGACCCATCAATTGGAGGAGATATTAATTATGCTATTATAGGCACTTTCCCATGCCGAACTTTTGTGGTAAATTATAATAAT
>CAYVKX010000034.1:0-19283 GCA_964452095.1 uncultured Weeksellaceae bacterium | reverse complement strand
TTTGGTTTCTAAAAACAGAGAGTTCTTTCTCTGAAAGTTTTTGAATAGATTTTCCATCAATAATTATTTCTCCACTATCGGAATTTTCAAGCGTACCGATTAGTTGCAACAGGGTAGTTTTCCCACTTCCTGAAGCTCCAACAATGGACACAAACTCCCCTTTATTAATTTGCAAATTAAGACCTTTAAGAACTTCAAGATTTCCGTAAGAGAAGTGTATGTTTTTTGCTGTTATCATATAATTAGTTGCTAGTTTTTAGTTTATAGTTACGAGTTTTTTTATTAGCTGTTCTTCTCTAGTCACTTTTTATTCTATTAATCAGTCATTTTTCTTAATTGTTACATTTTTTAATTGCGATATTAATTACCTTATTAGCACATCATCAAATTAACACATTATTTTTTCCTTAGGTAAAGATAATCTAAATAATAAACCATTTTCAATGAAAAACTATTTTGTTGTAAAAGGTTAAAAGATTCTTCCACATTTTCTGTCCAATGATTTATTAAAATATTATCCTCATTTTCTATCGCATTTTTCCAAACCAAACTCATTTGACTACCTGGAGCAAACCACCAATTAAAAGCAATATCGGAAGTCCAAGTAGTGTAATTAATATCCTCCTGTCCAACATAATTGCTTGCTTGCAAATAGCCATCATTCCCCAAGTTTTTAAATTCTAAATTCTCTACTTGATCAAGATGATAACGCAATTTTACAGATAAATCCATTTTGTTATTTACAATGTAAGATGCTGTAAAAACATTAGTAATCATATAAGTGTT
Source organism: uncultured Weeksellaceae bacterium (assembly GCA_964452095.1). Lineage (GTDB taxonomy): Bacteria > Bacteroidota > Bacteroidia > Flavobacteriales > BACL11 > DUAL01. Next base: position 18,497 of record CAYVKX010000034.1, on the reverse strand, counting down.
TCTGATGGCAAAAATTGGATTGTCCAAACTATCGGTTGTAGCATAGCCAGCATCATTATACCTATCTTTTACAGAAAGCACATACTTGAAGAAAATTTTATCATTTAAGCGGTATTGAGGAGAAATTCTCCAACCAAAAGAATAACCATCAAATAAAGGGTATAAGTCTCCACCAATTCCAAAATCAACTGCAAAAACTTTTCTGTAATCAGAAGAGAGAAAAGCCCTTCCCCCAAAACCTTGTGATTTTCTAAATGGATTTTCTACATCAGCATTCATCCCATAATTGATTGTTCTTGCTTCATAATAATCTACTTTTTCAAAAGGATTGGCATAGCCATAAATCCCCAACATTAAATAGTTTTTTAGTAGCAAACTACCGTGCCAACCAAAATCAATATTAGTGTATTCTCTATTAGTAAAAAGTGTTTTATAAGAAGTGTTCAATGAAAAACTAGAACTAATAAATCGTTTGCTTGGCTTAAATTGATTATAACTTAATGAAAGTTCATTTTCAATTCTATTATTTCTCATCAAAAACCCCATATCATTTGGGTTGTATTTATCATCTCTAAACATACTAGAGAGAGAGTATTTGTACTTTCCACTGGTTTTGTTAAGATTTATTTGTCCGCCATATCCCCTTGTAATATTTTCACCTTCAAATTCCTGACTCATTTTAAAGTCTCCACCGTAAGAATGGGTGTTTGCTTTATTGTTGATGTCCGTCATAAGTCCCGTAACATTTGCATCTTTTCCACTGCCTTTTTGTACCATATGGGTGTTCATCAAACTAATGGAAGAATTATTGCCAAATGCTTGGTCAAAAATCATAACATTATAATTACTGAGAGGATTTTCCTCTGTTTTATTGGTGAGGGCGTTTAGCAGCCCAATTCCTAATCCGTTTTTTGTACGCCCACTTATTTTTGTTGCATTTAACAAATCATCTTGCACTCTTCTTGTATAAAACATTTCTTCTCCTTTGCTAAACATTTCTGTGCCTTCAGTAAAAAATTGCCTTTTTTCTTCATATTTAATTTCAAAAGGAGAGAGGTTTAATACTTTATCATCAGCAGCAACTTGCCCGAAATCAGGAATTAAAGTCATGTCCAAAGTAAAACTTTTGTTGATGCCATATTTCAAATCCATTCCATAATTGTAGGGAAAAGCACTTTCCCCATCATACATATCGGCATAAGCAGCCACATAGGGCATAAAAGAAAGTCGCAAAGGAGATTTTATATCGTTTACTCCTTTTAATAAACCCGTTTGTATGCCATAATTATCAAAACTAATATCTATAAAATTCCAAGTGTAGTCCTCTCTATACCTTCTAATTCCTCTTGCCATATTCAAACTCCAATCTTTGTTGTCGGTAGGGAAACGCAAAGCAGAAAAAGGAATTGCAAATTCTGCAATCCAACCATTATTTGTAATTTTCACTGCTGATTTCCATACGGCATCCCATTTTTGATCTATTGAAGTTGTAGTGTATTTTGCATCCGATTGCACTCCAGCTGCCGATACCGAAAAATTCAACTGACTTTGGTTGTTGTTAAAAGGGTCAATCCATATTCCAAACCAATCACAATTTTTATCCCCTCCATCTCTTTTGGAGAGTTCCTTTAAAATGCTATCAGGAGCATTATCAAACATCATTACGCCAAAATAAATAGCATTATCATCATAACAAATCTGCACTTTTGTTTCTTGTCCTCTTCTTTCTTTTGCACCATTATTGGGCGTGAGTTGTACAAAATCTTTTGCAATTCCTAAATTTCTCCAAGCAATATCATTTAGTTTTCCATCAATAATTGGAGGGTTATTTGTTTTTTCTATTTTGTATTCCTTTTGTTTTTCAAACTGAGAAAAGACAAAAAAAGGGAGCAATAAAAAGAAAGTTATTAATTTGAGTTTCATTTGTTTTTTTGTTAGTTGGGCAAAAATACAATTTAATGTGAATAGAAGTTTGTTATTCAAATCAATCGTATATTTTTGCAGCACTAAAAAAAACAGATAATGAATTTACACGAATATCAAGGAAAAGAATTATTAAATAGCTTTGGAGTAAGAATCCAAAGAGGAATAGTTGCAACTACACCTGAAGATGCTGTAGCTGCTGCTGAGAAATTGAATGCTGATACTGGTACTAGTTGGTATGTTGTTAAAGCACAAGTTCATGCAGGAGGTAGAGGTAAAGGTGGGGGAGTTAAATTGGCTAAATCATTAGATGATGTGAAGTCAATTTCAAATGATATTTTAGGTATGCACCTAGTTACTCCTCAAACTTCAGCTGAAGGAAAATTAGTAAACCAAGTACTTATTTGTGAGGATGTATATTATCCAGGTGAAAGCGAAACTTCTGAGTTCTATATGTCAGTTTTATTGAACAGATCTACAGGTAGAAACATGATAATGTACTCTACTGAAGGAGGAATGGATATTGAAGCAGTTGCTGAAGAAACTCCACATTTAATATTTCATGAAGAAATTGATCCTAAAGTTGGTTTAACAGCTTTTCAATGCAGAAAAGTAGCTTTTAATCTAGGGCTTTCAGGAACTGCATTTAAAGAGATGACTAAATTTGTTCATGCACTATATACTGCTTATGATAAAACGGATTCTTCTTTATTTGAAATTAACCCTGTATTAAAAACTTCTGATGATAAAATAATGGCTGTTGATGCAAAAGTATCTTTAGATGCAAATGCATTATTCCGTCATAAAGATTTCTTAGCATTAAGAGATACAAGAGAAGAAGATGCTACTGAAGTAGAAGCAGGAGAGTATGGTCTTAATTTTGTAAAGTTAGATGGTAATGTTGGGTGTATGGTAAATGGTGCAGGACTTGCTATGGCAACTATGGATATTATTAAAATGGCAGGAGGTAACCCAGCTAACTTCTTAGATGTTGGTGGTACTGCTGATGCTAAAAGAGTTGAACAAGCTTTTAGAATCATCTTAAAAGATGAAAATGTAAAAGCATTATTAGTAAATATTTTTGGTGGTATTGTAAGATGTGATAGAGTAGCGCAAGGTATTGTTGATGCTTATAATAACATTGGTGACATTAATATTCCGCTAATTGTTCGTTTGGAAGGAACAAATGCTGTTGAAGCTAAAAAGCTAATTGATGAAAGTGGGCTTAAAGTTGAATCTGTAATACTATTACAAGAAGCTGCTGATAAAGTAGCGGAAGTGCTTGCTTAGATATTAGACTACTGAAAATTATTTAATTTGATAATGTGCTGATTTGCTAATTAATGTAACAATTATTTAATGTAGCAATGTAATAATCCCATCATTGGAGGGGTAGGGGTGGGTTAAAACAGGTGAAGTCTTTACTTCTTTTCCGCAAATTTCTTAAAATTATCCGACCATTTTTGTCCTTGTTTTCGGAACATATTTGGAAAAAGTCGCATCATAATTTTTGCTGGCCAAAAGTTTACCTTAAAATAATCAATTTCAGCAGTCCAAAGGGTAGTGTTTTTATCTACCTCAGTAAATTTTGAATTCATGGTATTGTGCAAATGTTTATGTTCAATTAGTATTTTGAACTCATTTGGCAAATCAGATACTAATACTGTTTCTGTAAGTTCCATAATATCTCCTTTAAAATCTAATTTTATAAGAGAAACTGCACCTTTTTCTCCATAAGTTCCACTTAGCAATTCTTTACTAATAAAACCATCTTGCCAATGTTTGTAATTATCAGGATTTTGCCAAAGTTTTATAGTTTCGTTTAATGGTTTATTTATTTTTATTGATGCAGTAAATTTCAATGGTTTGTGCGGGCTAATTACTAAATAAGAAAAATAAAGTAGGCAAATTATTAGTGTTAAAAGTAGAATTTTTTTCATCCTGCAAAACTACAAAAAATATAATTGCTTACTTTTACCAAACTTATGAAAGACAAAAAGTTTGTAAAAAATGCAGAATATCCTGGTGGAAGTGAGGCACTCAAAAAGTTTGTAAAAGAAAACTTACGATATCCGCAAGAGGCCACTTTGCATAGAGTAGAGGGTAAGGTTTTCCTAAAATATGAGGTGAACGATAATGGTGAAGTGCATAAGGTAAAAGTGATCAATGGCATTGGCTATGGCTGTGACAAGGAAGCAAAGCGTATTGTTGGACTTTTAAAATTCCCATCACAAATAAATAAAGGAGTGAGGATAAACACCAAATTTAAAATTGCAATACATTTTAACTTGCCAAAAGCCAAACCTATTCAAATCAAATATATCTATACAAAAAGCTCTTGAACAAATAAGATTTTTAAAATTTATTCTGTAATCCTGTTTAAAAAAGGTAAAACGATTGTAAATTTGCCAAAAACAAATAACATACAATGAGATTACTTATTCTTCTGCTTTCTTTCGCTTTTTCTTTTTCTAGTTTTTCTCAAAATTCAAATTCTGAAATTCTGCTAAAAGCTGGCACATTTACGCCAATTAATGAAATTGATTTAGCTGATTTTTCTGCTAATTCTCCAACTATTTTTGATGGGAAATATTATCGATTTATGCAGTTTGCTATTTTACCAAGCACAAAGCAAAAACAAAAAATGGAAAATTTAGGAGTACATTTTTTAGAGTACATTCCTAATAATACTTTTTTAGTTTCTATATCAGAAAACATAAGTATAAAAAAATTAGAATCTTTTAAGGTAAATACCTTAATTTCTGTAAAAGCAGAGCAGAAAATCCACCCCAAATTGCAAAGTGGAAATTGCCCAGATTGGGCAAAAGATGGCGATAATGCAATGCTGGAAGTTTTACTTTACAAAGATGTAAATTTGATGAATGCTTTTGAGGTATTAAAAAGAAATAATTTTAATGTAAAAGAGATTAATACTTATGCTCACGCTTTTATTATCAGTACAAATATTTCTAATTTAGAGAATGTAGCATCTTTTCCTTTTGTGCATTTTATTGCACCAATTGATCCGCCATCTTATCCTGAAAACAAAACGGGAAGAACGCTTCACCGCTCCAATGTTATCAATGCAGAATACACAAGCGGAAGACATTACAATGGAGAGGGAATCAATATTATGATGCAAGATGATGGAGAAATTGGGCCGCATATCGATTATCAAGGTAGGTTAGATCAAAGTGCGGTGAGTAGTAGTAGTGGTAGCCATGGTGACCATGTGGCAGGAACTATTATGGGGGCAGGAAATTTGGACCCAAACGGTAGAGGAATGGCGGATGCAGCTTTTCTGTATGTGTATTCTTCCTCCAATAATAATTATTATAGCGTACCTAATCTCTATCAAAATGATGATGTGATTATTACTTCTAAATCATATTCAAATGGTTGCAATGCTGGCTATACTTCTTTGGCTAGAGATTTAGATGAACAAGTAAGACAATATCCATCTTTAATTCATGTTTTTTCAGCTGGAAATAATGGAAGTTCTTCCTGTGCAGTACCTTATATATCAAGTACAAATGGCGCTGATTGGGGAAATGTAACTGGCGGACACAAACAAGCGAAAAATGTTATAGCCACCGCTAACTTAACTTCAACAAGCGGATTATCTAGTTCTTCTAGTAGAGGCCCTGCTCATGATGGAAGAATAAAGCCAGATATTGGAGCAAAGGGAAGCTCAGTTTATTCTACCGTTTCTACTAATGATTATGATACTTATTCAGGAACATCAATGTCTTGCCCAGGAATTGCTGGAGTAATGGGACAATTGTACCAAGCGTATAAAGAATTAAATTCAGGAGTAAATCCTCCTTCAGCACTAATGAAAGCAACAGTGCTAAATACAGCAGATGATTTAGGAAACCCTGGTCCTGATTACAAATTTGGGTGGGGAGAAATAAATGCCTTAAAAGCCGTTAAAGTTTTAGAAAATAATACTTATTTGGAAGATAGTATTTCGCATTTAGCAAATAATTTACACACTATCAATGTTCCTTCTGGAACTCAGCAATTAAGAGTAATGGTGTATTGGCACGATAAAGAGGCAAGTGCAAGTGCAAATATCGCCCTTATCAATAATTTGGATATTGAACTTACAACTCCAAATGGAACTAATTATTTACCTTGGGTTTTGGATCATACCGCTAATGCTACCAATTTAAACCAAACAGCAACAAGAGGATTGGACGATAGAAATAACATGGAGCAAGTTACGCTTGATAACCCTACTGCTGGAAGTTATAGTTTATCGGTTACAGGAACTTCAGTGCCTTACGGTCCGCAAAGATATTTTGTTGTTTATGAATTTATTTCAGAAGAAATAACGCTTACTTATCCAAATGGAGGAGAGGGATTAGTACCTAATCAAAGCGAACTTATTCGTTGGGATGCTTATGGAAGCTCTGGAACTTTTACTTTGGAATACTCTAGCAATAATGGCGGTAGTTGGACTACAATTACTTCTAGTGCAAATGCTAGTAATAGATATTACAATTGGACTGTTCCTAGCAGCTTTACTGCTGATGGATTAGTAAGAATTAGTAGAGGAACTCAAAGCGACCAATCAGATGCGAATTTTACTATAATTAATATTCCTCAAAACTTTGTAGTAGATTGGACTTGCCCTGATTCTATTTACTTTTATTGGAGCCCAGTAAGTGGTGCTACTGGTTATGAAGTTTCTATGCTCGGACAAAAATATATGGATTCCATTGTGAGTAGTACAGGACTTTCCGCTTTTTATCATAACACTACTGGGCTTACGGATAATTGGTTTTCCATCCGAGCTTATATTAGTTCTACCGCAAAAGGAAAAAGGGAAGTTGCGGTAAATAAACAACCAACAAATAGCGGATGTACAGCTCCTCCAGTTGCATCTTTTTCTGCAATAAGTACTACTTCTTGTTCTGGGGAAGTGAGTTTTCTAGACCAAAGTGCAAACAATCCAGCTAGTTGGCTTTGGGATTTTGGAGACGGTAACACTTCTACTCAGCAAAACCCAACTCATATTTATCAAAGCCAAGGCACTTACACTGTTAGTTTGGTGGTTACTAACGGTTTAGGGACAGACAACACTTCTCAAAATAATTACATTACAGTGGCTTATAATGCTGGACCTTTGGTTGAAAACGATACTATTTGTGCTAATTCAAGTAGTTTTACACTTATTTCTAATTCTATTGGAACTATCAATTGGTATGCAGATACTATCAATAATAATATCATTAATACTGGAAATTCTTTCAACACACCTATTTTGAATTCTACCACTTCTTACTATCTTACCCAAGAGGCAGCTAATTCTTCTGGCGGCCCGGTAGATAATAATATTGGAAGTGGTGGTTATTATAATAATGATAGGCATTTATTTATTGATTGCTATTCTCCTTCTACTATTGTTTCTATGGATGTGTATGCAGGAAGTGCAAATACCATTACTTTTGAATTAAGAGATAATAATAGTACAGTAATTGACGATACTACAATAACAGTAGTTACTGGATTAAATACACTTTATGTTGATTTTGATATGCCAATTGGTAATGATTTTGAATTAGGAATTGGTGCGGCTGGTTCTAATCTTTACAGAAATTCAACAGGGGCTGCTTATCCTTATAATATTGGAAATTTAGCTAGTATTACTGGGCATAATTCTCCAAATAGTGCTACTTATCATTATTTCTTTTACAATTTGCAACTACAAGAAAACTGCAAATCGGAATACTCAGAAATTGTAGCTGTATTAAACCCTCCACTTTCTACTCCTACTATTTCTCAAAACGGAAATCAACTTTCTACCACTAATAATCCATTATATTCTTACCAATGGTATCTGAATGGAAATGCAATAAATGGGGCAAATTCTCCTACTATTAACATCATTCAGGCAGGGGATTATATAGTTGAAATTCACTATAATGGCTGTGATATTTCTTCCGCTAATTTCTCGGTAGTTACCGGAATCAATGAGCAAATACATAATATTTTAGTGCACCCTAATCCTTTGAAAGATATATGCGAAATTAGCAGTGATTTACTTATCGAGTCCATTGCAATTTTAGATGTAAGTGGAAAATTATTATATGAGTTTTCAGAAGTAAATACTTTCAAATATTCAATAGATTTAAGTAAGCTTTCTACTGGAATTTACTTTACAAAAGTAATAAGTGCTAATGCAACCACTGAGCACAAACTCATTATTCAGAAATAAAAATAATGAAGAAAATAGTATTTCTATTCGGACTGCTTTTTTCTTTTCAATGTATTTTTTCACAAGAAATTACAATTAAAGAATTTATAGTGATTGATGGAGATACAATTATAATATCAAAAGTTCCTGAAGTTGAGGTTTTAGCATTTAAAAATAGAGAGGAAAAATTGCGTTATTATATCTTGAAAAGAAAGGTTCTTAAAGTTTATCCTTATGCTTTACAAGCAAAAATTAAATTGAATGAAATACAAAATGGACTAGATAGTATTCCTAAAAGAAGACATAAAAAACGATATACTAAAGAAGTTGCAAAATGGATAAAAGAAGAATATGCCGAGCAACTCAAAAACCTTACAATGAGTGAGGGAAGGATATTAGTAAAGTTGATTTATAGGGAGACTAGAATCACTTCTTATGAATTAGTAAAATCTTACAGAGGAAGGTTCAATGCCTTTTTTTGGCAAACTATGGCAAGATTATGGGATAATAACTTAAAAACAGAATACGACCCTGTAAATGTAAGAGAAGATATGCTTATTGAACACATAATCTTGCAAGCAAAACTAGAAGGGAAGTTGGGGTAGTTTAAGCTAATTTGTTTTTTCTTTTGTAAAGAAAATAAACCCCAAGCAAACCCACTATCACCAAACAAAAAGAAATAATTTCTGCTTGGGTAATTCCGCCTAAAATATCATATTTGGTATTTACCCTTACTTTCTCAATAAAAAATCGTTCCACACCATTTAGAGTTAAATAGATAAAGAATAATACTCCAGCCACTTTGATTCGTTTTCGGATTGCCCACAAAAAAGTAAAAATCAAAGTTGCCATTAGTACTTCATAAAAGGCAGTTGGCCATACAGGGTTGGCTAACTGATAGCAATAAGGATTCCAAAATGCTGCACCACAATCTTTCATTTCGATTCCTGAGCGAATAACATTATGCGGAAAATTAAAACTCCACATCCAATCTGGTAGAAAGCTCATCCAATCTGGTTTTGGGGCTAAATTATTAATTCCCCAATCACCATCTCCTGAAAGCTGACAACCAATTCGCCCAATTCCATAAGCAATCATCAGTCCTGGAGCAGCAGCATCCGATAGCACTAATGGTTTTATTTTATATTTATTACCATACCAAATTACCGCAATTGCTCCTGTAATCAATCCGCCATAAAAGGTGAGTCCACTAAAAGCCACAAGTTGCCCCATAGGATCTGCTAAAAACTCTCCCATATTCTCCAAATTATGGAAGATTTTGGCACCAATTATCCCGCTAACTGCTGCAATCATTGTCAAATTCCCAACTAATTCATAAGGGTGAATTTCCTTTTCAATCCATTTTGGACTGTCTAATTTTGTTGTTTCTTTTTCTCTCCATTTTAAATAAATAGAGCTTGCTGCAATAAGTATTCCTCCAATAAAATGTCCTCTTGATGAGAGTATAAATTCTTGTGGGTTAGCAACCAAATCCGCATAGTTAAAAATGGCTTCTACTCCCTTAAACCCAATCAAAAACCCAGTAATTAAGGAAGATAAAATCTCTGATTTTGTAATTCCTTTTCCAATAAGTTCTTTCACTTTTGAGCTTTCTAAAATCCCATCTTTTTCTTTTCGTTTTAACTCTAATGACAAAAGCCAACTTGCCGCCAAAAAAGCAATGGCCACAAAAAAACCGAAAGTCTGAATGGGTAGCGGAATATTTATTCCAAATAAATCTTGTAAAAGATGACTGATTGTTGGGTACATTTTTTGGTTTTTAGTTTCTGGTTATTAGGTTCTAAGTTGTTAGCTGTTAGTTTTTTACTAGCTTCTAGTTCTTCATTCAATTTTCTCCATCAGCACATCATCAAATTACCAAATTAATCTTCTGTGGACTATCTACTGTTTACTGAGTTCTGACTCCTGTTCACTGACTTCCGCAATAACACCTCCATTTTCATCAAACGAAAGTAATTTAATTTTTAGTTTTTGTTGTGTGTATTTTTCAGAAAAAGGAATTTTCACTTTTATGTAGTTGTCAGTAAACCCCTGCAAAAAGCCATTTTTGTTTTCTTTTTCAAATAATGAGTTTTGCTTAGAATTAAGGTGTTTTTGATAAAAATTTCTTTGCATTTTACCCGATAAAATTCTAAGCTTTTTACTCCTTTCTTTTCGGATTTGCTTACTTACAATTCCATCAAAATTTACAGCTTCTGTATTCTCCCTTTCCGAATAAGAAAAAACATGTAAATAGGAGAGAGGTAAACTTTTAATAAAATGCATTGTTTTTTCAAACTCAACTTCAGTCTCTCCGGGAAAACCAACAATCACATCTGCACCTATACAGACATTAGAGATTTCATTGGTAATTCTTTCTATTTTATTAAGATACAACTTTGTACTATACCTTCTTCTCATTTTTCCTAAAATGACATCAGAGCCTGATTGCAGAGGGATATGAAAATGTGGCATTAATTTCTTGCTTTGCTTTACAAAATCTATTATTTCATCAGTAATTAAATTTGGCTCAATAGAAGAAATTCTATAGCGTTCAATACCCTTTACTTTTTCTAATTTCTTTATCAAATCATAAAAATTCTCATTGGTATTTGCATCTAAGAATTCTCCAATATTTACGCCAGTAATTACAATTTCTTTTATTCCATTTTCCGCAATTTCATTCGCATTTTTTAGGATATTTTTTGTACTATCACATCTGCTTTTTCCTCTTGCGAGCGGAATAGTACAATAAGTACAAGGATAATCACATCCGTCTTGAATTTTAAGAAATGATCGGCTTCTATCAGTTAAGGAAAAAGAGGAATGATAATCTAAGTTCTCTATCTCACATCCATGGATTTTTTGCTCAGTAGTTTTACTATTTAATAAGTTTGGAATATTGAATTTTTCATTGGCTCCCAACACTAAATCCACACCATTCATTGCTGTAATTTCCTTTGGTTTTAGTTGAGCAAAACAGCCTATTACAATTACTTTAGAATTTGGAGAATATTTTTTTGCTTTTCGGATGATTCTTCTGCATTCTCTATTTGCATTTTCAGTAACCGAGCAAGTGTTTATTACATACAAATTAGCTGCATTTTCAAAATCAGTTTTTGTGTACCCAATAGCTGCAAGTTGCCTTCCAATAGTAGAAGTTTCCGAAAAATTGAGCTTACAACCCAAAGTATAAAAAGCAACTGTTTTTTTCATCCTGCAAAAGTAGAAAATCCTTTTTCAAATCACTCTTTTGCAACCTTTGTTTCATTTCGTTCGTTTTTAATAAGTATAGTAACTAAAATCTTTGAGTCATGACATTAATTTTACTTCACCTTTTATTGAAATTCAAACTACACAAAAGAAAAATCACTTACTATTTCCTAATCTTTTTAGCCATGTTGATGACTAATAGTGCATCCTCACAGGTTACGGCTGATTTTACAACTATCAACCCTACTACTGCATGTGGTTCTATTGTAGTGGAGTTTCAAGATTTATCAACAGGGAATCCAAATTCTTGGCTATGGGATTTGGGAAATGGTAATATTTCTACTTTAAAGAATCCAGTTGCAGTTTATAATTTACCTGGAGTATATAATGTTCGCTTAACTGTTTCTGATGGTGCAACAAATGATACAAAAACAGAATTTTCTTTTGTTACTGTTTTTGAAAATCCGACAGCTATTATTGATATTGCTACACCAAATTTTGGTTGTACTCCTCATAATATCGATTTTATAGATTTTTCTAATAGTTCTGTCCCTATTACTTCTTGGTTTTGGGATTTTGGAGATGGAGGAAATAGTAATATGCAAAACCCAACTTACGACTATTCTTTGGAGGGTTCTTTTACAGTTTCTCTACTAGTTACAGATGCTAATTCCTGTCAGGATTTGATGATTATTCCTAGCTATATAGAAACATTTTCTCGCCCAGAAGCACAGTTTGTAGCCGATATTTTATCCTCATGTAGTACAAATGAGATGGTGAGTTTTGATGATTTATCCTTTGGGAATGGACTTACTTATTTTTGGGACTTTGGAGATGGTACAACTTCCGTTTTGCAAAATCCAACTCATAATTATAGCACTGGGATTTATACTGTTTCACTGATAGTAAATAATGGGCTTTGTACTGATACTTTACGCATGAGTAATTATATTGAAATTGGAGCAGTTTCTACTACTGATTTTGCAATAAGTAATAATTCTGGTTGTGCCGATTTAAGTGTTCAATTTACTGATTTATCTACTGCCGGAGTAGATACTTGGTTTTGGGATTTTGGGGATGGCACAACTTCCACTTTACAAAACCCAACTCATAATTATACTAATGCTGGGAGTTATGATGTAATGCTGAAAACTTCTATTGGAACAACTTGTATTTCTGATAAAATAGTATTTGGAGCTATTGAAGTATTTGATAAACCTAATATTTCTTTCAACTCAAATGCTACTTTTAGTTGTGATGCACCTTTTGTGGTTGATTTTTCGGATAATACTTTGGGAGCTATTTCTTGGAATTGGGATTTTGGAAATGGAAATACTTCAAATCTTCAAAACCCAACAGAAGTTTTTACTTCAATGGGAAATTACACTATTTCTCTTATAGTTACCGATTTTAATATGTGTAGCAACACATTAGTCAGCACTAATTATATTGTAGTTGACAAACCTATTGCCGATTTTTCAGCTGTAACTTTAGGTGGTTGCAATCCTTTTAATGCTACTTTCTCAGATTTAAGTGCTTCAAATCAAACTATAATGGATTGGAGTTGGAACTTTGGAGATGGAAATACTTCTAATTCTCAGAGTCCTAACCATTTGTATAATACAAGCGGATTTTATGATGTGAGCTTATATATTACAGATGATAATGGCTGTATTTCAAATAAAACAATAAATAGTTACATTCAAGTTGCTGATCCTCCTCAAGCTGATTTTGTTGCTGCTCCACTAATTACTTGTGCAGGTACTTCCGTTAATTTTTCCGATTTATCTACTACTACCACTATAATTGACAGTTGGTTTTGGGATTTTGGAGACGGCACTACTTCCGCTAATCAAAACCCATCACACTCCTATAGCATTGTTGGAAATTATGGTATTACACTTATTACTTCTACTTTGGGATGTAGTGATACTTTTGTAATCAGCAATTATATTGAGGTAATTGAGCCAACTGCTTTTTTTACTCCTATTTTTAATTGTCCTAATCCTCTTTCTGTTGATTTTACAGATATGTCAATAGGTGCTGATAATGTGTTTTGGGATTTTGGGGATGCTACTACATCAACACAACTGAATCCTACTCATATTTTTTCTTCTAGAGGAACCTATAATGTGACTTTAACTGCATCAAATATTGCAACTTCCTGTGCTCATAGTTATGTTTTTCCTTTGCAAGTTACCGAGCCTATAGCAAACTTTACTTACCTAGTAAATGGTGCAAACACTCTAGAAGATTCAGTCGGCTGTAAACCTCACAGGGTTTATTTAGATAATTTATCACAAGATTGGGCATGGTACACAGTTTTGTGGGAAGATGGATATGTTGGAAATAGTAGGGTAGATCATGAGTTCGATTCTGTCGGAACTTTTGATGTGGAAATGATTATTACAGATATTCATAGTTGTAAAGATACTTTTGTTTATCAAGATATGTATTCTATTAAAGGTGTTGATGCTGATTTTGAAATAGCAAATTCATTGGGTTGTGATTCTATGCTAGTAGAGTTTAACGATTTAACTAATCCAACTTCCACTATTGAGTGGCAATTTGGTGATGGAGGAACTTCTACTTTAACACAACCGCAATATATTTACTATACTCCTGGTTTTTATGATGTAACGCTTTATGCCGAATCTTCTTACGGATGCAAGGATACTATGAAAAAAATAGAATATATTCAGTTTGAATATCCTGTTTCTGATTTTTCTGTGAGCCAAGCTACTTCTTGTTTTAATGAGCAAATCAACTTTACTAATCAATCTTCTGGTTTGGGGTTGAGTTATACTTGGGATTTTGGTGATGGTACAACTTCTAATAGCTTAAATACTACCCATACTTACAATCAAAATGGAGTGTTTGATATTACTCTATCAGTTGTTGATTCTTTTGGTTGTGCAAAAACGCTTATAAAAAATAGTCATATTGCTGTGCAAGAGCCAATTGCGGATTTCAGTTCCAATACGGTAAGTTCCAATTGTCCTCCTCTTATTAGTGGTTTTAATAATCTATCTAGTGCAGATGCTATTATTTGGGCTTGGGATTTTGGAGACGGGACTACTTCTAATTTAAATACTCCTTCTCATTTGTATGCCAATTCTGGAGTTTTTGATGTAAAATTGATGGTAGAAAATAGCTTTGGTTGCAAGGATACTTTTGTGCAAAACGGTCTAATTAATATATCAGGGCCAATGGGAAATTATAGCATTATTGATAATGATATTTGTTTTTACGATACGGCTATTTTTACGCCAAATGCAGTAGTAAATACAACTAATTATTTCTGGGATTTTGGTGATGGTACTTTCTCTGTGGATAGTCAGGCAACTCATCTTTATTTGAATGCTGGAATTTATTTTCCTTCTTTGATTCTAGAAAATAGTTCTGGCTGTCAGTTTACTGTGCAATCTTCCGATTCTATTGTGATAAATACAATAAATATTAATGCTGGAAATACAGTTTCTATCTGTAAAAATGATAGTATAGCACTTTTAGCAATAGCCGATTCTGGAAGCGTGCAATGGTCTCCATCAATATTTTTATCTAATGTTAATGTGCTGAATCCAATGGCTACCCCAAATACAACTACAGTATTTACTGCTACAATTTCTGATGGGAAATGCCAAAATACTGATACTGTTCGAGTGGTGGTGAATCAGGAAATTCCTATTCCATCAATAAATGTGAGTAATCAGTGTGAGGAGGATACTTTGGTTTTTGCTGCTAATTCAGGGCTTACAACTAATAATATTTCTTGGTTTTGGGATTTAGGAAATGGTAATATGTCCACTCAGCAAAATACTACTAATAATTACCCTTCAGCAGGAAACTATTTGATTAGTTTATTGGTTACCAATTTGGACAATGCTTGTGCTACAAAAACCTTTAAAACGGTGGATGTGTATGCAAGTCCTAATGCTGATTTTACAGCTGATGAAGTTTGTCTTGGAGAGCTTACCAATTTTAATGATATCTCCACTTCTGTTGATGGTAATTTGATGCAATGGGTGTGGGATTTTGGTTATGTTGGAGGGCTTTCTGCTCAGAAAAATCCGCTTTACAAATATACAATTGAGGGTACTTTTGCAGTAACTTTAAATGTAATTTCGGATTATGGCTGTGAGCATCAAATTACAAAGAATATAGTGGTAAATGAATTACCAATTGCTGATTTTACTACTACTGAGGCTTGCTTGAATGATTTTAATTTATTTCAATCTACTTCAATAATTAATTTAGGAAACATTACTAATTGGTATTGGACTTTTGGAGACGGAACTACTTTTGTAGGTGATAATGAAACAGATCATATTTATGCTTCTGATGGCACTTTTGATGTGAATTTAATAGTAACTTCTGATAAGGGTTGTGAGGGAGAAATAATGCATCAAGCAGTAGTTCATCCTTTACCAAACCCATCTTTCACTTCCAATTATTTCTGTATTGGCGACAACACTTCTTTTTATGATAATTCCAATATTTCTTCTGGAAATATAATTTCTTGGAACTGGAATTTTGGAGATGGAATAGGAATAGCAAATTACATAAATCCTAATTATCAATATGCAAATGAAGGTACTTATTCGGTAAGCTTAACGCTAATGAGTGATAAATTATGTGAAAATATAATCACAAATAATATCACAATTTCTCCACTTCCAGTTGTAAATATTTATGCTAATGAAAAGGCATGTGTGGGTGAGGAAATAAAAGTTGTTGATTTAACTTTGGTAGATGGTGGATACATCACTTCTTGGAATTGGAATTTAGGTGACGGCACTACTTCTGATAAGCAAGAAGTAACGCATACTTACAATAGTGCGGGCACTTATTCTCTTTCGCTTGATGTTACTTCTAATTTGGGTTGTAGCACTTCCAAAACTTACCCAAATATGATAAGCGTATTTAACAAACCAACTGCTGATTTTATGACGAGTACGCAAATTACTTCTATCATTAATCCTGAAGTTACTTTAACGGATAAATCTTTTGATGCGAATACTTGGCTATGGGATTTTGGTAATGGTGAAATGTCAGTTGAGAAAAATCCGACTATTATTTATTCCGATACTGGTGTGTATATTGTGTCGCTAATGGTAACTAATTCTGATGGTTGCTCGGATAAATTCTCAAAAGAAATTAACGTTCGCCCTGAGTTTACGCTTTTTATTCCAAATGCTTTTACGCCTAATGGAGATGGTTTAGATGATGATTTTATGGCTTATGGTCAGGGGATGATTCGCTATCAAATGATTGTATATAATCGTTGGGGAGAGCAAGTTTTTCAATCAGATAATAAAGAAATTGGTTGGAATGGAAAAGACCGTTTTGATAACTATCTTCCAAATGGGATTTACCTCTACCATATTGCAGTTACCGATTTTAATTCAAAACCTTGGGTATATAATGGAGAGATAAATTTGATGAAATAAAAAATTATTTTCTAATTTTAGCCAGATTAAATTTTCGTATGAATTTTAGGTCTGGCTTTTTTTTATGTTTGTTTTTTTTCGTCTCTTGTGGTTCGCCATTACAGGATGATAATCTATCTATTTTTAGGTACAATCAATCCTCAGGAATTGCAACACTCGATCCCTCTTTCGCTAAAGATCAGGCAACTATTTGGGCTTGCAATCAACTTTTTAATGGCTTAGTACAACTAAATAATAATTTAGAAGTTGTGCCGTCAATTGCTAAAAATTGGGAAATTTCAGCAGATGGTTTGCATTATACTTTTCATTTAAGAAATGATGTGTTTTTTCACCCTCACGAACTTTTCAATGGAGATAGGAGGGTAGTAGCTTCTGATTTCACTTTTAGCTTTGATAGATTAAAAAGCAAAAAATTGGCAGCTCCTGGAGCTTGGGTGCTTTCCAATGTAGAAAGTTATGAAGCTTTAAATGATTCCACTTTTCAGATTAATTTGAAAAATCCTTTTCCACCATTTTTAGGGCTACTTTCTATGCAGTATTGCTCGGCTGTTCCAAAAGAAATTGTAGAAAACACCAATTTTAGAGAACATCCAATCGGGACAGGCCCTTTTCAATTTCAGTATTGGAAAGATGGAGTAAAGTTAGTTTTTAGAAAAAATCTAAATTATTTTGAGCTAGATGATGGGAATCCCCTTCCGTATTTGGATGCAATTGCTATTACTTTTATAAAAGACAAACAAGCTGCTTTTTTGGAATTTATCAAAGGAAATCTGGACTTTATATCTGGAATTGATGCCTCTTATAAGGATGAAGTGCTAAATAGAAATGGTACTTTGAGAGAGAAATACAAGGAGAAAATAATTTTGCAATCAGAGCCCTATTTAAATACCGAATATCTGGGCTTTTTGATGAAAAATCCATTACCAAAAGAAATTAGACAAGCTATTAATTATGGTTTTGATAGAGAAAAAATGCTTAAATATTTGCGTAATAATATTGGAACTCCTGCCTTGCAGGGCTTTGTGCCAAAAGGTTTACCTTCCTTTTCTGAAAAGTTGAAAGGGTACAATTATAGCCCTGAAAAAGCCAAACAGCTTATTGCAGAAAGCAGTTTTGATGTGAGCAAAGAAATTACATTATGCACCACTTCTTCTTATTTGGATTTGTGCGAATACATCCAAAATTCGTTATCGGAAATTGGACTGAATATCAAGATAGAAGTAAATCCACCATCTACACATAGGCAAATGGTAGCAACTTCAAAACTCTCCTTTTTTAGAGGAAGTTGGATTGCCGATTATGCAGATGCAGAAAACTATTTAGCCCTTTTTTACAGTAAAAACTTTTGTCCAAACGGGCCAAATTACACCCACTTTAAAAGTAAGGAATTCGATTTACTTTATGAAAATGCTAGTAAAGAAATAAATGACAGTATTCGCTATCTGCTTTACAATAAGATGGACGGGATAATCATGAGTGAAGCCGCTATTGTTCCGCTTTATTATGATAGGGTTTTGCGTTTTACTCAACCAAATATCACTAATTTTATTAGCAATGCTATGAATTTATTGGATTTGAAAAGAGTTGAAAAAACTAACTACCAACTGCCTTAAAAAAAGCATCATTTTTACTCTTAGGTTTTTAAAGTAAATTATTTTGGTTCATGATAATTTAAAAAGAATTTTATCTTTGTAAATTACTGAATACCA
>CAYVKX010000033.1:0-19504 GCA_964452095.1 uncultured Weeksellaceae bacterium | reverse complement strand
AGGAATCTGTACAACCATTTACAACAGCTATACAACTTCCATCATCTGTATTTGCAGCAGCATTATAGTTAAATGCAGTTGGGTCTGTACAACCTAATACAACAGCTATACAGCTTCCATCATCTGTATTGGCAGTTGTATCATAATTTATTGCCAAGGAATCTGTACAACCTAACACAACAGCTATACAGCTTCCGTCATCATAAGTTGCGATAGGATCATAATTAAGTGCTAAAGGATCTATACATCCATAAGGATGAGAGCAATCATTAGCAAATATAGTTTGTGATGATATGTTTGTCGCCCAGTTAGCAGTGGCCCATACAGCATCATCTACCGAGATGCATAATAAATTAGGATTATTCGGTATATAAAATGTGGTTAAATTAGTATTATTTCCATTTCTTAAATCTAAAGAAGTAAGTTGGTTGTTATAAGCCTCTAGATGAGTTAAGTTAGTATTATTACTTACATCTAATGCTGTAAGTTGGTTTGTTCCACAATCCAATGTAGTTAAAGTAGTATTATTACTTACATCTAAAGAGTCCAAATTGTTATTTGAACAATCCAAATAGTTTAAAGCAGTATGGTTAGCCACATCTAATGTTGTAAGTTGGTTTAAACTACAAAATAAGTATATTAAAGCAGTATTACTACTTATATCTAAAGAGTCAATACTATTGTTAATACAATTCAAACTAGTTAAAGAAGTATTGCCACTTATATCTAAAGAGTTAATATTATTACTACTATAGTCTAATGAAGTTAAAGCAGTATTACTACTTACATCTAATGCTGTAAGATTATTAGAACCACATGAAAAAGTTGCTAAAGCAGTATTACTACTTACATCTAATGCTGTAAGATTATTAGAACCACATGAAAAAGTTGCTAAAGCAGTATTACTACTTACATCTAAAGAGTCAATATTATTATAAGAACAAGATAAAGAAGATAAAGCGGTATTATTGCTTACATCTAATGTTGTAAGATTATTCATTCTGCAATCCAAAACCTCTAAAGCAGTAAAGTCCTCTATCCCTGTTAAGTTATTAATGGATAAACCATAAAGGTATAAATTGGTAACCCCACTAATGTTTGCAGTTAATACATGATCATTATTTACTATTCCATCACCCATTCCGTTCGTTTCCAAATAACTTTCAAAGTTATCATCTGGCACATAGGTGTTTTGTGCATTAGTTAAAGTAGAAGCAAATATTATTGCAGCTACTATGGAGCATAATGCTCGCCATTTCGTAAATTTATTTTTCATAATTAAAAATTTTAATCCCACTTTTATATAGGTAGGGGGTAACCATTATTTTTCTTGCAACAAAAATAATGTACGAACAATTAAATAAAAAACAACAATTTTAATTATCTTGCACTTCCAAAATCATTACAGCAACACATATTGAAAACAAAAGCCTATATCCTTCATCAGCTTATAAGTAAACTTAGTAAAGAAGAAAAACGCTACATTTCCCTAGGGTTACAAAAAGATAAATTAAATGATTATCATCAAATTTTTACTTATCTTACAAAGCAGAAAATCTACAATGAAGAAAGTCTTATTCTTACATTTCCAAACAATAAATTTATTTTAAATATTTCTGTTTCAAAAAACAGATTACAACATAAAGTAATGGTTTGTTTGCTCCAATTTCGTAAAAAAAAGGATATATTTCACCAGCTGTTCGAGCAAATAAAAATGATACCAATTTACATGGAAAAAGGATTAATGCTTCATGCAATAAAAGAAGTAAAAAGATTAGAGAAAAAGTGTGAAACACAAAACATTAATTTACTATTGGTAATGGCATTAAAATACAAAGCATACCTCTGCTTTTGGATGCCTAAAAAAATACAAGAAAAAACCCTAATTAGCACCACAGAAAAGCAAAAAAATACACTTGAAAAACTTACACAAACAGAATACCTATACCAATCTCAGTCCCTTGCTCATTATTTATTAAACCAACCCAGCCGAACTGCAACTAATAGAAAGATTTTTAAACAAGTATTAAAAAATAATGACGGAATATTTAAACAGAAAGATCGTCTTGAAGATAATTTTAATTACAATCTCACTTACATAAAATACTATGAGTTCCTAAATGATCATCAAGGTATGTATGAGTACAATAAAATCTTATTCGACCTATACTTAACTTATCCTCAAAGAAAAACAACTCATAAAAACAATTATTTTTTGAGTATTACTACTTTTATGATTGCATGTGTGCAAATTAATGATAAAAAACAGTTTCAAGAACTTTTATCTGTAAGTAAAAATATTCCTGATTTTGGAGAGGTTAATAGTTTTTTTGCTGCCTTATTTGAATTACAAATAAATCTTATAAACTATGAGTATAATAAGGTAAAAAAGAATATCCCTCTTTTACTCAATTATTACAATTTATGCAATGATGCAATAGCTGATGACATTGACAAGCAAAGACTTTACTTAAGTTTAGCTATTGCTTATCATCATCTTTCTGATTTTAAACAATCCAATCTGTATATAAATAATTTACAGATATTAGATATAGATGTTAATAACAACTACATCCTTTCTGATATTCTTTTAGTCTTAAATATGTTTCATAGTAATGAGGACCCAACACTTATAAGCAATCAAATAAGAAGCATAAAACTTCATTATAAAAAAGAAAAAATTACAAATGTGAGGGATATTTTTTTACTTCTTAATAAACTATTGGATGATAAAAAACATTTACCTTCTATCCAACAGAAAATAATAGACTTTAACTTTAAACATATTAAGTTACTTAATATAGAGAAGGTTTTTAATACCTTGTAAATAATAATCTTAAACAGTAAAACTACATCATAGGGTTTAGCTTTAGCATTATTCTTTTTGTTGGTGTTTAACAGGTTCTTCTCTAGTGTAGAGCGAAACATCTCAAAGTCAATAACTTTAGAAAGTGCATCCAATGGATTTCCTATTGCAACTAATTTATCATCTGTAAACTCCTTATCAAACAAACCTTTTTTCCCTCTTGATTTATACATCTCTATATTTTATTGGTTAATAAAAACAAATATACAAATAATTAACTGAATATCAATGATTTAAATTTTAGAAGTCCCCTTATGATGAGAATTCTAAGTTTTTAGCTGAATACATTTTGTATTTATCTTACAAACAAAATCCAAAACATGATGACACGCATGCGGAGAAATTACTAAGCTCCCTTAAAGATAAATATGAAGAAAACAAGATTATTGCTAAATCCTTACAAGAATTAGATTTAAGTTACATCTACAAAGAAATTATTTTCGATTATAACACTTTATATTTACGAAACTAAGTCTTCCTTTTTTATACTAGCAATTTTGCTGTAATAGGCATATTTATTTTTCGCATCTTCTTCTGCTCTATTTAGTAGTTGTTCTGCTCTTTCAGGATTTGTTTTTTGCAAGATTTTGAACCTGTTCTCATTATACATAAATTCAGATATATGCCTATTAGGAACTTTTGAATCTAATTGTAAAGGAGATTTTCCTTTTGTTTCCAATTCCGGATTATATCTGTAAAGTAGCCAATAAGCAGATTCAACTGCTTTTTTCTGCTGCTGCATTCCATCTCCCATATCATATCCATGAGCAATACAATGGCTATAAGCCATAATAATTGAAGGCCCATCATAAGCTTCTGCTTCCATAAATGCTTTTACCGTTTGAGCATCTGAAGCTCCCATAGCTACTTGAGCAACATACACATTACCATAACTCATTGCAATCATACCAATATCCTTTTTACCAACATCTTTACCAGAAGCAGCAAATTTTGCCACAGCACCCCAAGGTGTTGCTTTGGATGCTTGCCCTCCAGTATTTGAATAAACCTCAGTATCTAACACTAAAATATTCACATTTTTACCTGATGCCATTACATGGTCTAATCCTCCAAAGCCAATATCATAAGCCCATCCATCTCCTCCCATAATCCAAACACTCTTCTTTGTCAAGTTCTCAGAAATTGATAAAAGCTCAGTTGCTTTTTCGATATTCATTTTTGATAATATGTTATCCAATTTCTCAACTCTTTCTCTTTGCGTGAAAATTTCAGCTTCTGTTTTTTGAGTTGCATTTAAGATTTCATCTGCTAAATCTGCACCTATCTCATCTTTTAAATCATAGAGTAATTCTTTAGCGTATTCAGCTTGTTTATCAATCGTAAGTCTATAGCCTAAACCAAATTCTGCATTATCTTCAAATAATGAATTACTCCAAGCAGGACCTCTCCCATCTTTGTTCTTTGCCCAAGGAGTAGTTGGTAGGTTTCCTCCATAAATTGATGAACATCCTGTTGCATTTGCAACTACCATTCTATCACCAAAAAGTTGAGAAGCTAGTTTTACATAAGGAGTTTCTCCACAACCCAAACAAGCCCCTGAAAACTCAAAAAGTGGTTGTAAAATCTGGCAACCTTTAACCGAACCATGTTTTACTAAACTTCTATCTAACTCTGGTAAATCAATAAAATAATCCCAATTTTCACGCTCTTGCTCTCTTATTGAAAGTTGATCTCCCATATTAATTGCTAAATGTTCCGGATTTTCTTTATCAGCTGCCGGACAAACATCAATACAGATATTGCATCCTGTGCAATCCTCCACAGCAACTTGTAAGGAATAAGCATGTTCTTTAAAATCTTTTCCTTTTGCTTGTGTATGTTTAAATGTTTTTGGAGCATCAGCTAATAGTTCTTTCTCATAAATTTTTGGTCTAATAGCTGCATGAGGGCAGGCCAATGAACATTTATTACATTGTATACAAAGTTCAGTATCCCAAACAGGAACTTGAAGGGTAAGGTTTCTTTTTTCAAACTGAGTAGTGGCTGTTGGCCAAGTACCATCAACTGGGAAAGCACTTACAGGAAGCTGATCTCCATTTCCTTCAATAATTCTAGCTGTAATATCTTTCACAAAATCAGGAGCTTTTTCTGGGACTACCTCTACATGTTGGTTAGTACCAGTTATTTTATTGTAATCAATATTATGCATATTAGCTAAAGACTGATCCACAGCATTGTAGTTTTTCGCTACTACATCCTCCCCTTTTTTAATATAAGTTTTATGAATGTATTGTTTGATTTTATCAATCGCTTCTTCTCTTGGAAGAATTCCTGAAATGGCAAAAAAGCAAGTTTGCATAATAGTATTGATTCTGGCTCCCATACCAGTTTCTTTAGCTACTTTTTTTGCGTTTATGGAGTATAACTTTAACTCCTTTTCCATTATAGTCTGCTGAATATTTAAAGGAATTTTATCCCAAACTTCTGTTTCGGAATACGGGCTATTAAGCAAAAATGTAGCACCCTTTTTTGCGAACTTCAGCATTTGTAAGCTCTTTAAGAACTCAAAATTATGGCAAGCAATAAAATCAGCTTCTGTAATTAAATAAGTTGATTTTATTTCTTTTGGCCCAAACCTTAAATGAGAAGTTGTTGTACTCCCTGATTTTTTTGAATCGTAAACAAAATACCCCTGAGCAAAATTATCGGTTGTTTCTCCAATAATTTTTATTGAATTCTTGTTTGCGCCAACCGTTCCATCTGATCCCATTCCAAAAAACATTCCTCTAAATGTACTTTCATGCTCGGTAGAAAATGAAGAGTCATAAGCTAAAGAAGTGTGTGTAACATCATCATTAATACCAATTGTAAAATGGTTTTTTGGCTTTTCTTTATCCAACTCATCAAAAATTCCTTTTACCATTGCTGGTGTGAATTCTTTTGATGACAAACCATACCTCCCACCAATAATTAAAGGATTAAAATCAGCTTCAATTGTTCCTTCTGATTTTGCTTCAGCAAGTGCTGTTAATATAT
The DNA here is from genome assembly GCA_964452095.1 of uncultured Weeksellaceae bacterium. Classification (GTDB taxonomy): domain Bacteria; phylum Bacteroidota; class Bacteroidia; order Flavobacteriales; family BACL11; genus DUAL01. The sequence goes on along the minus strand of CAYVKX010000033.1, from coordinate 13,641 downwards.
CTTGGTAAAGTGGTTCACCAACACTTCCTGATTCTTTTGTTCTATCTAAAACGGCAATTTTTTGTGTTGTTCTTGGCAAAGCCCCTAAAAAGTGTTTTGCTGAAAACGGTCTGAACAATCTCACTTTTAACACACCCACTTTTTCATCTTTTAAATAATTCACTGTTTCTTCTACTGTTTCAGCTCCCGAGCCCATTAAAATGATTACCTTCTCAGCATCTTTTACTCCAAAATATTCAAATATCTTATATTCTCTACCAACAATTTTAGCAAAATCATCCATGGTTTCCTGAACAATATTTGGAGTAGCATCATAATATTTATTTGCTGCCTCACGAGCTTGAAAGAAAACATCAGGATTTTGAGCTGTTCCTCTTACCACAGGATTATTAGGATTTAACCCTCTTTTTCTATGCTCATGCACTAACTGAGTAGGTATCATTTGTTTTACATCTTCATCAGACAACTGCTCTATTTTCATTACTTCATGTGAAGTACGAAACCCATCAAAAAAATGCAAAAAAGGAATTCTACTTTTTAGGGTTGCAGCTTGTGATATTAATGCCATATCCATAGCTTCTTGCACTGAGTTAGAAGATAAAAAAGCAAAACCAGTTTGCCTACAAGCCATTACATCCGAATGGTCTCCAAAAATAGAAAGTGCATGTGTAGCAATTGATCTGGCAGCTACATGAAAAACTGTGGAAGTTAGTTCTCCAGCAATTTTATACATATTTGGAATCATTAAAAGCAATCCTTGTGAAGCGGTAAAAGTAGTAGTTAATGCACCAGTTTGTAAGGCACCATGTACAGCTCCAGCCGCACCGCCCTCTGATTGCATTTCAACTACTTCTGGTATTGTTCCCCAAACATTTCTTTTCCCAAATGCTGACCAACTATCAGCATGCTCTCCCATAGCTGATGAAGGAGTAATTGGATAAATTGCACAAATTTCATTAGTTTTATGAGCGATATAAGCAGTTGCCTCATTCCCATCAATTGTTACTTTCTTTCTTTGCATAGTTTTTGTTTTTTGCAAAAATAATGGAAAGAGAAAATTAAAAATATGATATAAATCAGTTTTTTAGTAAGTAATATAAGATTACTTCATATTGCTTGCCTTCTGTTATACTAAACAATTTACTGAAGGGAGGATAGAACGGGTTAGATAGCCACAATTTCTTTGAAATTTCGCTATAACAACTTTTCACTAGTCAATAGTTACTTTTCTTAAAAAATAAAGCCCAACAAAAGTAATAAAACCATTTAATATAAGCAGCTCAAAACTAAAGGAGTAATTAAACCAACTTTCTGAATTAACATTAATATAATAAGTAATAAAAGGAGAAATAATGGCAAGCAGAGGCACCCATTTATCTTTTACTTTAAAATCGGTAAAAAGCCCAAAAGCATACATTCCCAAAAGCGGGCCATAAGTATAGCCAGCCAATTGAAAAAGAGCGTCAATTACGCTATCATCATTTAAGGATTTTATAATTAGAATCACAGCAACCAACACTAAAGAAAAAAGCAAATGCACTCCTTTTCTAGTTCTAATTTGTTTTTGCTGATTTCCATCTTTTTCAAAATCTAAAATATCCACACAAAAGGAAGTAGTAAGGGAAGTAAGTGCCGAATCGGCAGAAGAATAAGCGGCTGCAATCAATCCTAAAATAAAGAAGACGCCAAGGGTGATTCCCAAACCGCCATGCAATGCAATTTCTGGGAACAATTCATCTTTGTTTGCTGTAATTCCTATTTGCTCTGCATACAAATACAGTAATGCTCCCAAACTTAGAAAAATCAAATTCACCACTACCAATACCCCCGAAAACCAATAAATATTTTTCTGAGCATCTTTCACGCTTCTGCAACTAAGATTTTTTTGCATCATATCTTGGTCTAGCCCAGTCATTACAATGGCAATAAACACACCAGCCAAAAACTGCTTCCAAAAATGCTGTTTTCCTTCCCAAAAGAAAATTTGAGAATACTCGCTATCACTAATGGTAGCCACAAGGGAAGAAAACCCGAGATTCAACTCATTAGAAATAAGGTAAATACTCATTCCAACTGCAATAAGCATAAAAAGGGTTTGCAGGGTATCTGTCCAAATAATTGTTTTTATTCCACTTCTGAAAGTATATACCCAAATCAGCAGAACAGTAATAAGAACCGTAATGATATAAGGCACGCCAAAATCATCAAAAATCGCCATTTGCAACACATTCGCCATAATATAAAGTCGCAAAGAAGCTCCAATTACTCTACTCAGCAAAAAGAAAGACGCACCAGTTTTGTAAGTACTATTTCCAAATCTTGTTTTCAGGTAGCCATAAATAGAAGTTAGGTTCATTCGGTAGTAAAGCGGAATAAGAATAGTTGCAATAATTATATAGCCAACTAAGAACCCGAAAGTCATTTGCATATAGGAAAAAGCGGATGTTTCTACTTTTCCAGGAACTGAGATAAAGGTAATTCCTGAAAGTGTTGCACCTAACATTCCAAAAGCAACTACATACCAAGGAGATTTTTTATCGCCCAAGAAAAAACTAGCATTACTATCGGATTTTCCTGTGAGATAGGAAATAACAATTAAGAGCAGAAAATAGGTGGCAATTACTGTTAATATAAGTGTTGATGACATAGAAAAATATTTTTCACAAAGCTAAAAGTATTCTGCATTAATGCTAACTTTGCAGTTATGAATTTTCCATCTAAACTTGTTGAAACAGCCGTAAACCAACTTTCCAGATTACCAGGAATTGGTAAAAAATCGGCTTTACGCCTTGTGCTTCACATGCTCAAACAAGAAAAAAATCAAGTAGAACAATTTGGAGAATCTTTCATCAATCTTATAAGGAACATTAGCTATTGCAAAGAATGTTTTTCAATATCGGACTTGGAACTTTGTGAGGTATGTGCGAACCCAAAAAGGGATAAAAGCTTGCTGTGTGTAGTGGAAGATATAAGGGTAATGATGGCTATTGAAAACACCATGCAGTTTAAAGGAGTTTATCATGTGCTTGGCGGGCTTATTTCTCCAATGAATGGTATTGGCCCCTTTGAACTTAGAATTGAAGAATTGGTAGAAAAAGTAAGGAACAACTCAATAAAAGAGGTGATTTTTGCGTTAAGCACCACAATGGAAGGCGATACCACCAATTATTATCTTTTTAAACGATTAAAGGAATTTAATATTTCAGTTTCGGTAATTGCAAGAGGAATAGCAATTGGAGATGAACTGGAATACACTGATGAAATAACGCTTGCCTCTGCCATTTCTAGTCGATTGCCCTACGAAAATTCTTTAGTGAATTAATGAAATTATCAGTTGTTATAGTTAGTTATAATGTCAAGTTTTTTTTAGAACAATGCTTGCGTTCTTGCATAAAAGCCACTAAGAATTTAGAAGCAGAAGTTATTGTTGTAGATAATAATTCTGTAGATGAATCTGCAGAAATGGTAACAAAAAAATTTACGAATGTTTCCTTAGTACATAATAGGGAAAATGTTGGTTTTTCTAAAGCCAATAACCAAGCCATAAAAAAAGCAAAAGGAGAATTTATTTTGCTATTAAACCCTGATACTTTAGTAGAAGAAGATGCTTTAGAAAAAGCAGTTGCTTTTATGGAAAAACAAAAAGATGCAGGGACAGTTGGGGTGCAGATGATAGATGGGAAAGGACAATTTTTAGATGAAAGCAAAAGGGGGATCCCTAATTTTAAAACCTCTCTTTTTAAGTTTTTAGGGCTGCACAAATTCTTTGCAAAATCAAAAACTTTTAATCATTATTATTTAGGGAATCTGGATAAAAACAAAAGGCATGAAGTAGAGGTTTTAGTGGGTGCTTTTATGCTCATCAGAAAATCAGTGCTAGATAAAATCGGGATTTTAGATGAGCAGTTCTTTATGTATTGGGAAGACACTGACCTTTGCATACGAATTACTGAAAATGGCTACAAAAACTATTATTTGGGTGATATAAAAATCATACATTACAAAGGGGAAAGTAATAAAAGGCACACGCTTAGTTTTACTATTGGCTTTAATAAATCCATGCTTGCATTTGTAAAAAAGCACTTTAGCAAACATTTGTTTTTCTTACCGCTAATAAGAATTGCAACTATTTTAAAAGTAATTATGGTAGTAATTAGAGATTTTTTCCAAACTTTTTTATTACCAATTATTGATTTTGTGAGCATGTATTTTGGTCTGCTTTTTTTAACCAATTATTGGGGAGAAAACTATGCCCCCTACCCTTTCTCAGAAACTTTTACCAATTTAGTACTTCCATCCTTTATTGTCGTTTGGATTGTTTCTTTGTTTTTTTCTGGAGCTTATGACAAACCCTTCAAAATAAATCGTGTAGCAAGAGGAGTGATTTTTGGTTTACTAGTAATTGCTACTTTTTCTAACTTTTTTAATGCTATTCGCTTTTCAAGAGTAATCATTATTGTTGGTGGAATTTTAGTTTTTACTTTGTTCATTTTTTTAAGATTTCTTTACAGAATCATCAGTCATCAAGACATGGATATTGCGGAAAAAAGAGTGCTAAATTTATTGCTTTTATCTGAGAAAGCTGAGTTCGGTAGAGCAGAAGAAATTATCTCCAATTCCAAGCACAATACCCAGCTTATTGGTTACTTAAATGAAAAAGGAGAAAATGGGGCTTTGGGCTCTTTTGCCAACATTCAAAAAATCATCAAAAGGCACAAAATAGATGAAGTGGTTTTTGCAAGCAAGGATATTAGTTTTAAGAGCATAATTAAATGGCTTATTTCCTTTTCAAATACTTCTTTAAATTTTAAAATCCTTCCTGAAAACAGTCATTTTCTTATTGGAAGTAATTCAAGAGAAACTTTGGGCGATTATTACTGTCCTGATTCTAATTGGGAGTTAGGAAAAAGAGCAAACAAACGAAATAAAAGAGTACTTGATTTTGTGCTTTCTTTCCTTTTCCTGCTGCTTTCACCTATTCTTATGTGGCTTACTAATTCTCCCTCTCGGTTTATTAAGAATATGACAAATATTTTAAGCGGAGAAAATACTTTTGTAGGATTTAATCAGAAATACGAATCGCATTTCCCAAATATAAAAAAGGGGGTTTTATCTCCTGTCTCCTATTTAGATACTACAAATTTGGATAGCAAACAAATAAGAAACATCAATATGCGATACGCAAAAGATTATAGTGCCAGAAATGATTTTTACATCATTTTTAAGTGCTTAAATCAACTTGGATAATTCCTGAATTTTACAATTCTTTTTTCGTATTTTTGCAAACTATTTAAACTAAAAAACTAAAATGGCAAGAGTAGAATTGATTATGCCCAAAATGGGTGAAAGTGTTTCTGAAGCAACTATTATTACTTGGAGTAAGAATATTGGTGACATGGTGGAGCTTGACGAAACAATTGTGGAGATTGCAACCGATAAAGTAGATTCTGAAGTACCTTCAACACATGAAGGAAAACTAGTTGAAATGCTATTTGAAGCTGATGATGTTGTTCAAGTTGGAGAGCCTTTCGCTATTTTGGAAACTCAAGGTGGTGATGATACTCCTGTTCCTGTTGAAACTACTAAACCTACTCCAGCTGTAGTAGAAAAAGTAGAAGAAACTGTAACTAAAGCAGTTGAAACTACAAAAACTACTATCACAAATACTGGAGACAGATTCTATTCTCCACTTGTAAGAAGTATGGCAGCTGAAGAAGGTATTGAGATGGCTGAATTAGCAACTATCCCTGGAAACGGAAAAGATGGAAGAGTTACAAAATCAGATATGGTTTCTTACTTAAAAACTAGAGGGAATACTCCTACTAAAACAGAAACAAAAACTGCTCCTGTTCCAAAACCAGAAGCCCCAAAACATACTCCTTCTCCAATACAAAATACGGGAGAAACTGAGATTATAGAAATGGACAGAATGAGAAAATTGATTTCTTCTCACATGACTATGTCAAAGCAAACTTCTGCTCATATTACTTCATTTGTAGAAGCAGATATGACAAACATTGTAAACTGGAGAGACTCAGTAAAAGCTGATTTTAAAAAGAGAGAAGGGCAGAATATCACTTTTACTCCTATTATTATTGAAGCTATGTCCAGAGCTGTTAAGGATTTCCCAATGATAAATGTTTCTGTTGATGGAACTAATATCCATATTCATAAAAATATAAATATAGGAATGGCAGCCGCACTTCCTGATGGGAATTTAATTGTTCCTGTTATAAAAGAAACTCAAAACAAAAACTTAGTTGGTATTACTAAATCAGTAAATGATTTGGCAGTAAGAGCTAGAGGAGGTCAATTAAAACCAGATGATATTCAAGGTGGAACAATCACTATGACTAATGTTGGTACTTTTGGCAACCTTATGGGAACTCCTATTATCAACCAGCCACAAGTAGCAATTTTAGCTTGCGGTATCATCAAGAAGAAACCAGTAGTACTGGAATTAGCTGAAGGAGATGTTATTGCAATTCGCCACATGATGTTCTTATCATTATCATACGATCATAGAGTTGTAGATGGTGCATTAGGAGGTCAATTTGTAAGAAGAGTTGCTGATTATTTAGAGCAATTCGATACTACTCAGACAGTTTAATAAGATGGTTTTAGTGAATAGGAATTAGCCACTATCAAGATATAAAAGGCAGCAATAAATTGCTGCTTTTTTTGTTAAATACTTTTCACTAACAACTAGCAACTATTAACTAACAACTATTTATCTTAGCCCTATGAATTTAAAACTAGAAAAACCGCTTGTATTCTTTGATTTAGAAACAACTGGTGTGCAAGTAGCAAAGGACAGAATTGTAGAAATTGCGATTTTAAAAGTATTCCCTAACGGAAATAAAGAAAGCAAAACATGGCTCGTAAACCCTACCATCCCTATTCCTGCAGAAACTACTGCTATACATGGAATATCTGATAAAAAAGTAGCAAACGAACCTACCTTTAAGGAACTAGCTTCTGAAATATCCGAACTCATACACAACTGTGATTTAGCAGGATTTAATTCTAATAAATTTGATATTCCATTATTAGCTGAGGAATTTTTAAGAGTTGGAATTGACTTTAATATGGACAACAGAAAAGCTGTAGACATTCAGAATATATTTCACAAAATGGAGCAAAGAACTTTAGTTGCTGCTTATAAATTCTATTGCAATGAAGATTTAACAAATGCACACTCAGCAGAGGCTGATACCACCGCAACTTATGAAGTTTTACTCTCTCAATTAGAAAAATATGAGGAGTTAGAGAATGATGTAGATTTCTTGGCTAATTTTTCACAAAGAGGTGGGGAATTTGCAGATATGGCTGGTTTTGTGCGCTATAATGAAGATGGGAAAGAAGTACTTAGTTTTGGAAAATATAGAGGGGTTACCCTTGAACAAATTTGGAAAGAGAATCCTGGCTATTTCTCTTGGATTAACCAAGCAGATTTTCCACTTTACACAAAAAATGTGATGAAAAACTTTGCCACAAAAATGAAGTTAGAAAAGAAGTTTAAAGGTTAATCATGAAAATAATTTGTATTGGTCGTAATTATGTAAATCATGCTAAGGAATTAGGAAATGCAATTCCTAGCGAACCATTATTCTTCTTAAAACCTGACACTGCAATACAACCTAAAGGACACCCTTTTTTTATTCCCCATTTTTCTAATGACATTCACTATGAAGTGGAATTAGTAATAAAGATAAATAAAACGGGTAAACACATTGAAGAACGCTTTGCTCACACCTACTACTCTCAAATAGGATTAGGAATTGATTTTACTGCTCGTGATATTCAGCAGGAATGCAAAGCAAAAGGTTTGCCTTGGGAAAAAGCAAAAGGCTTTGATGGCTCAGCACAAATTAGCAGGACTTTTATTGATAAGTCAGAATTAGATTTAAACAACATTACTTTTAGTTTAAATAAGAATAATGAACAAGTACAGCTAGGAAATAGCAAAGACATGTGCTTTAACTTTGATGCTATTATTGCTCACATTGCAAAATTCTACACCTTAAAAATTGGTGATTTAATTTATACCGGAACTCCTGAAGGGGTAGGAAAAATAAATGTAGGAGACAAGCTAAAAGGATTTATTGGAGAAAAGGAAATGTTTACAGTTTTGGTGAAGTAATATTTTAAACTTAACACCTTATACACTTACATCCTGTCAGGAACCCCAACTCCTAATAGTCGCATTGCAGTTTCAATCACTTCCCCTACCTTTAAAGAGAGTCCTAACCTGAAATTAATTAACTCATTTGATTCAGCAGTAAGTATAGAAATTGACTGGTAATAAGTATTAAAATCTTTAACTAAATCATAAGTGTAATTCGCAATCACAGCTGGGCTGTAATTTTCAGCACCCTCAATTATAATTGATGGGAATGCTGTTAACTGCTTAATAATCTCCTGTTCTTTATCCGTAATTTCTACAGAACTTGGCATCTCAACCTCAGCATTAAACTTTCTTTTTAAAGACTGAATCCTTGCGTAAGTATACTGAATAAATGGACCAGTGTTTCCATTAAAATCAACTGACTCATCAGGATTAAACATCATCCTCTTTTTTGGGTCAACTTTTAACATAAAATACTTTAAAGCTCCCATTCCAACTATTTCATAAAGCTCATTTGCTTCTTGATCGCTCATACCCTCTAACTTTCCTAATTCCTTGGCTATATTTTTGGCTGTACTAACCATTTCCTCCATCAACTCATCAGCATCCACTACAGTTCCTTCACGAGATTTCATTTTCCCACTTGGTAAATCTACCATCCCGTACGACAAATGATAACAGCTCTTTGCCCAAGAATACCCTAATTTATCAAGGATTAAAAACAATACCTTAAAATGATAATCTTGCTCATTCCCTACTGTATACGCCATGTTTGAGAAAGCAAAATCTTCATGTCTTTGGATGGCAGTACCAATATCTTGAGTCATATAAACAGCAGTACCATCCGAACGCAAAATAATTTTTTCATCCAAACCATCATCAGATAAATCAATCCAAACTGAACCATCATCTTTTTTATAAAAAACTCCTTTTTCAAGTCCAATCTCTACAACTTTTTTACCTAAAAGATAAGTGTCACTTTCATAATAATTCTTATCAAAATCAACTCCTAATCTTTTATATGTTGATTCAAAACCACTGTAAACCCAAGCGTTCATTTTCTCCCAAAGTGCAATAACTGAAGGTTCTTTTGCCTCCCAACTTCTCAGCATATCTTGAGCTTTCTTAAAGATAGGAGCTTGTTTTTCTGCTACTTTCTCTTCTAATCCAGAAGCTACTAAGTCAGCAATTTCTTTTTTATAATGTTTATCAAATTCAACATAATATTTTCCAACCAAATGATCTCCTTTTAAGCCACTACTTTCTGGAGTTTCTCCATTCCCATAATCTTGCCAAGCAACCATTGATTTACAGATATGAATTCCTCTATCATTTATAATTTGAACCTTCTTTACATTTTTACCACTCGCTTTGATAATTTCAGCAACTGAATAACCCAATAAATTATTTCTGATATGTCCTAAATGCAAAGGTTTATTGGTGTTAGGAGATGAGTATTCTACTAAATAAGTTGGAGCGTTTTCATCAGCATTAACAACTCCATAATTTGGCGTATTATATGCCTCCACAAACTGATTAAACCAGAACTCTTTTGAGATTTCAATATTCAAAAATCCTTTTACCACATTAAAGCCATCTACCTCAGCTACATTTTCCCTCAAGAAATTTCCAATTTCTTCAGCAGTTTGTTCTGGACCTTTTTTACTAGCACGTAAAAGTGGGAAAACTACTAATGTAATATCACCTTCAAAATCTTTTCTTGTTTTTTGAAATTGTATACTCTGCTCAGCTGCAGAATACAATTCAGCTAAACATTTTTCTATTTCAGTATTTAATATTTGTTCTATCATTTTACTTTTTTGGTAAAAATACTTCTGCCATCATACATCTTGCGCTTCCTCCTCCACAAGCTTCAATTGTATCTAGTGAACTATAAATTATCGGACAATGTTTTTCTATAACTGTTTTTTGCTCCTCAGTTAAACTACTATATGCAGAATTACTCATTACTAAATATGGTTTATCTCCCATTACTTGCAACATATTGCCTGCAAATCTATGTTTTTGATCTTCAGAAATTTCAATAATCTCTTTATTTGTTTCTTTTAATGTACTTATTACAAACTCTCTCTCATCTATATCATCAATGGTGTCCAAACAGATTACTGCAAAAGTATCCGCCACACACATCATTACATTAGTATGATAAATTGCCATCCTTTCTCCTTCTACAGTTTGGTTGGCCGTAAAGCAAACTGGTCTATAGCCAAACTCCTCACAGAATTGCATCACAGCAACTTCATCTGTACGGATAGAAATTGCAGCATAACAAATTTTATTTTCTCTATCCAAAACCATACTCCCTGTTCCTTCCAGATACTTATCATGTTCCTCAAATTCCGTAAAATCTTTTATACCCTCAATTGTAAATCCATAATCATCAACTAAAGCATCAAATATATCTTCTCTTCTCTCAGTCCTCCTATTTTCAGCACACATAGGGTACAATCCTACCATAGCATCACTATGGAATGAAACCCAGTTATTAGGAAAAATCGAGTCAGGAGTGTCAGGTGATTTTGTTTCTTCAACAACTATTACATTTACTCCAATATTTTCTAACTTTTCTACAAAAGCATTAAACTCAATTAAAGCATTTTCTTGTGTTTGCTCTGCTGTTAAGTTATCTAAAACCTGTTGATAGTAATTATTGACAGCAGTTTGCTCATTATATCTAAAACCGACTGGCTTTATCATTAATATGTTGTTTGTTATTTGCATTTTTTTAGTTTGTGGTTTTTTGAACCCACCCCTTAATCCCCTCCCAAGAGGGGAATTGCTACATTGTTTAATTGTTACATTATTATTATTCTCATCAGCACATCATCAAATTAACACATTATTTATCTAATATCTCAAATCTAAATACTAACATCTGATTAAAGGCATTGTGGAACATCTTAAAAGCCCTTCCATTTTAGCTATCTCAGCATAAGGAACTTCCTCTACTAAAAACCCTCTTTTTCTTAGTTCTGCATTCAACCTTGTAAATCCTTTTTCTGAAATGATTACTTCCTCTGAAATTGAAAATACATTTGAATTCATATTATACATTTCCTCTTGACTTATCTCAATTATATTTTGCTCGCCAAAATAATTTACTAGAAACTCAACATCCTCAGTATTCTTAAAACCTCCTTTATACAAAATAGCCATATTCTTCCCAATTGGTTGAAAACAACAATCTAAATGCAAAGCATTTTCTTTTGGCTCAATATCAGACTTATTCAATTCGAATCCTTTTACCTGTTTATTTGGAAAAGTTTTCGCCAAAAATTCAAGTCCAGCTCTATTTGTACGAGCTACTGTGTATTTCTCAAAATCTTCTTTTTCAGAATAACCAACAAAAACATATTCATGCCAAGGCATTACATCTCCCCCTTCTGCTCTTGCACTTGCTGGCATTTTTGTTTTATTTTCCTCAGAAATTTGTGAAAGAACATGAGAAACAGCATCAACTTCTTTTGCTCTATCTTCAATAATATTTGGTAAAATCAACTTATCCTCAATTACAAAAGCAATATCTCTACTAAAAATCTGATTCAATCCTTTTATGTTCTCTGGTCGATACACTTTTACATCATACTTGTCAAAAACAGCAACCAAAGCATCCATCTCCTTTATACAATCTTCATTTGTAGGATAAGTCCCAGCAACTACATGCTGTTTTGATTTAGGATCATAGCAATCTTCCAGCTTTGGAGTCCCTCCAAAATCATTAGCAGTCCCTAGTACCACAGACTTTAAAAGAGCTGTTTCGTTATGTATATTTGGGCGTATCATTTTCGTTTGCAAATTTAATTTTTTAATTCTGCTTTTAGCTAAATTTTTTCGAATGATATAAAGATATAATTATTAACAATTTGTTGCTCATATAATAGTTATATTACTAAAACATTACTCCTTAGTATTTGTATTTTTGAATTTCTATGAATGAAAGATTAAAAAAATCTAAAAAGAAAAAACGCTTTCGTTTTTCTAACATAACTGCTCCTTTTAAAAATGAAAACAACCACAAAAAAGCGGGGTATTTTGTTTTGCTTAGTGCTACTTATTTGCTAATTGCTTTTGTTTCCTTTTTATTTAATTGGCAAACAGATTTAGATAAAATAAGCGGTTCATGGACAGAGGCTTTAAGTAACCCTAATATTTTAGTTGAAAATAGTTTAGGAAAATTAGGTGCTTTAATTTCTCATTGGTTTATTTTCCAAGGGTTTGGAATATCCTCATTTATAGTGGTGGCTTTACTTTTTATTATAGGATTTAAACTCATAAAAATAAACACACTTCCTCTAGGGAAGTCAATAAAACATGGGCTTACAGCAATGATTTGGCTCTCTTTGTTTCTTGGACATTTCTTTCATGGAAGCTACCCAATTTTAGGTGGTGGAGTTGGTTTTGCGTGCAATGTATGGCTCAATGCTATGATTGGCTCAATTGGTATAAAACTATTGCTTTTAACCTCTTTAATTGTTCTTTGGTTTCCTACCATAAAAGTAAATTTAGTTTTCATTAAAGATACACTCAAAAAACTAAACCCAAAGCAAAAAGAAAAAATAGAAATAGCCCCTAAAACTACTGAAACAGAAGAAGATAACATCATCAACACTCCTCCTAATGTAAAAATAGTGGAAGTAGAGAGTCCATCAGAAACAGGGAAAGAAGAGGAAGTAAAAACGATAGAAAAAGAAGATGAAATTGATATTGAAGTAACGCAAAACGAGAAAGAAGAAACTCTAACAGAGAAAGAAATAAAGCAGAAATTGAAGGAATTGGGCGACTATGACCCTACTTTGGAGCTGTCTCAATTCAAAATGCCAGGAATAGATTTACTGAAAGATTATGGCGATAGCGAAATAAAAATTGATAAAGACGAACTAGAAGCCAACAAAGTGAGGATTGTTGAAACACTCGGTAATTATAAAATTGGAATTGATTCTATAAAAGCTACAATTGGCCCTACAATTACCCTTTATGAAATAGTACCAGAAGCTGGCGTTAGAATCTCAAAAATTAAGAATTTGGAAGATGATATTGCACTTAGTTTGGCTGCTGAAGGAATTAGAATTATTGCCCCTATTCCAGGGAAAGGAACGATAGGAATTGAAGTACCAAACAAGAACAAAAACATTGTTTCTATGCATGATGTTATCGCATCAGAGAAGTTTCAGAATATCGATATGGCACTACCAATTGCTTTTGGAAAAACTATCTCTAACGAAACTTATGTAGTGGATTTGGCAAAAATGCCTCACTTGCTTATGGCTGGAGCAACAGGGCAAGGAAAATCAGTAGGATTGAATGCTATTCTTGCCTCTTTACTTTATAAAAAACACCCATCACAAGTTAAGTTTGTACTGGTTGACCCTAAAAAAGTTGAGCTTACTCTTTTCAATAAAATAGAAAGACATTATTTAGCTAAACTTCCTGGAGAGGAAGATGCAATTATTACCGATACTAAAAAGGTAGTAAATACGGTAAACTCCCTTTGT
>CAYVKX010000032.1:4008-20192 GCA_964452095.1 uncultured Weeksellaceae bacterium | reverse complement strand
GATTTGTTTCCATTTCTTAGGTTTTTTAGTGTAAACCTATTTCAGGACAAGACAGAATTGCTACATTGATAAATTGTTACATTATTTTTTTATTTCTTTCTGTTTTTCATTTGTTGCTCTTGCTTTTTTTGCATTTCCTCCAACTTTTTTTGAAACTTAGATTTTGGTTTTGCAGGTTTCTTTTTGTTTGCCTCCAATTGCGCCAAAATTGCATCCTCATCAATAAATCGCTTCATAAAATATTGCTGTCCAAAAGTAAACATATTTGCCAAGAAATAATAATAAGAAAGTGCTGCAGCATAATTATTAAAGAATCCTAAAAACATTATAGGCATGAGGTACATCATCCATTTCATTTGAGCCATTTGCCCAGTTGCCATGGAAGAATTCATTCTAGTGTAAAGTATGGTAGAAACGGTCATTAATAAGGTAAATAAACTAACATGATCGCCATAAAATGGAATGTCAAATCCAAGGTTGTAAATGGAATCGTATGAAGATAAATCATCTGCCCAAAGGAAACTTTTTTGCCTTAATTCGATAGATGCCGGGAAAAAGCGGAACATAGCAATAAGTATAGGAAATTGAAAGAGCATTGGCAAGCAACCGCCCATAGGATTTACTCCTGCTTTCCGGTAAAGTGCCATAGTTTCTTGTTGCACTTTCATTGGGTCTTTCTTCTTGTGCTTTTCGTTTAATTTATCAATTTCTGGTTTTAATACCTTCATTTTTGCTTGTGATAAATATGCTTTGTAAGTAAAAGGAGAAAGTGCCAATTTGATAATGATGGTAAGTAGCAAAATTATTAACCCATAATTGCTGATGTATTTGTTAAGGAAATCAAAAATGTTAATAATAATGTACTGATTTACCCAGCCAAAAATTCCCCAACCAAGTGGAATCAACTCTTCAAAACTAGCGTTATATGTCTTTAGTTTTTTATAATCATTTGGCCCAAAATAAAACTGAAAATTTAGTTGCTCATTAGCTTTATGGCTATAAGCCAACTCAAAATTTGCTGATAAATCTTTAATATATCTTGAATTTTCATTTTTTTCAGAAACTAAATTAGTTGGTTTTTCAAATCCACTTTTGGCAATAAAAATACTACTAAAAAACTGTTGCTTGAAAGCAACCCAAGATAATTGGGAGTTTATTTTTTCATCATCAGAAGAAGTTAAACTTAAATAATCAACTTCTTTATCAGCTTGGAATTGGTAATAAATACCTGTGTACATATCTTGGTTCGATTTGCTTTTTTCTGTTTGTGGCGTTTTCATTTGCCACTGCAAATTCATGTAATTTACTCCAGCAGGAATTAGTTTTTCCATACCCACCATATTGATATCAAAATCAATAATATAGTCATCCGTTATGGTGTAGATGTACTCCACATAATGATTGACATTTGCCAAAAGTTTCATGCTTAATGAATTGGAGTTTTGGTGAGAAACAAAATACAAATCAGCAGTATTGATGTTATGCCCAGTAGTAAATTGCAAATCAAAGATAGAGGAATCTGCATCAAAAAGTTGCAGAGGCAAACTGTCATGCGTTTGAAATTCTTTTAAAATTACTGAGGTAATTCTTCCTCCTTTATTGGAAAAAGTAATTTTTAGTTTGTCGTTTTCTAAAACAGTTTCTTGCTCGGTACCAATTGCAGAATTAGCAAAAACACCATATTGATTTACATACTGTTGATTTACTATAGAATCCACAATTGCATCTGCAATAATTTCCGTTTCGTTTTGAGTGGTAATAGTTTCTTTATTACTATTTGGACTAACAATTTCTGTTGTTTCTTCCTTTTTCGGTTCTACCTCTATTTGCGGGAAGAAATAAGTATTAAATACAATGAGAATTGCTCCCATTAACAGTAGTCCTATTAATGAATTCTTGTCTTGTTGCTTCATTAGTTTTGGTTGTTTTTACAAGCTTTTATAAAATCGATAAATAAGGGGTGAGGATTAGCAACTGTACTTTTATATTCTGGATGAAATTGCACGCCAACAAACCAAGGATGATTAGGTATTTCCACAATCTCCACTAGGTTGCTGTCAGGATTTGTGCCTGTTGCACTCATGCCATTTTCTTCAAATTTATCTAAGTAAGAATTATTGAATTCGTATCTATGCCTATGCCTTTCGTTTGTAGTGTTTTTTCCATAAGCTTTTTTTGTATTTGAGTCATCTTTTATCTTACAAGGATAAGCTCCCAATCGCATAGTTCCTCCTTTATTACTGATTTCTTTCTGCTCTTGCATTATATCAATCACAGGGAATTTTGTTTGCTCATCAATCTCAGTGGTGTGCGCATTTTTCATTCCCAATACATTTCTTGCAAATTCAATTACAGCACATTGCATTCCAAGGCATATTCCTAAAAATGGAATGTTATTTTCTCTTACATATTTTATGGTTGCAATTTTTCCCTCAATACCTCTATCGCCAAAACCAGGAGCAACCAACACGCCATCTAAACCCTTTAATTCTGCCTCTAAATTTTCTTCCGCTATCTTTTCTGCATGAATCCATTTTACTTCTACCTCACAATCTTGAATAGTACCTGCATGAATAAATGCCTCAGTAATTGATTTGTAAGAATCTTTTAATTCAATGTATTTTCCAATCAAAGCAATCTTTACTTTTTGCTTTGGATTTTTAAGTTTGGCAAGAAAAGTGTTCCAATTACTTAAATCTAATTTTGTAGAATCAGTTAGGTTTAGTTTTTCTAATACAACCTTATCCAAACCTTCATCCAACATTTTAATTGGCACTTCATATATTGATTCTACATCAATAGATTCGATAACGGCTTCTTTTTCCACATTACAAAATAGTGCGATTTTTCTTTTGATTTCTACTCCTAATTCATGCTCTGTTCTGCACACTAAAATATCGGGCTGAATACCAGATTCTAAAAGTGTTTTTACAGAATGCTGAGTAGGTTTTGTTTTTAATTCCCCAGCTGCTTTTAAAAATGGGACAAGTGTGAGATGAATAAATAAAGCATCATTTCCCAATTCCCATTTGAGCTGACGAACTGCCTCAATGTAAGGCAAAGATTCAATATCACCAACCGTTCCGCCAATTTCAGTTATTACAAAATCGTACTTTTCAGTTTCTCCCAAAATTTTGATACATCTTTTAATCTCATCAGTAATGTGAGGGATAATCTGAACGGTTTTCCCCAAATAAGATCCTTTTCTTTCTTTATTAATTACCGTTTGATAAATTTTTCCAGTAGTTACATTATTGGCTTGTGAGGTAGGAGTGTTCAAAAACCTTTCATAATGCCCTAAGTCCAAATCAGTTTCCGCACCATCATTAGTTACATAGCATTCGCCATGTTCGTAAGGGTTCATTGTTCCAGGATCTATATTAATATAGGGGTCCAGTTTTTGGATGGTTACGCTATAGCCTCTACCCATTAGTAATTTCCCTAAGGATGCAGAAATGATTCCTTTTCCTAAGGATGAAGTAACACCACCGGTTACGAAAATGTATTTTGTAGGAGAAATGCTCACAATTATTCACTAATTTAATTGTCGCCAAAAATACTATTTCAAGCCGATAATATCAAACTTGATAAAAATTTTATTAAAAGTTTTTAAAGAAGCCAGAATTTAGAATGTAATACTAGCACCAATACTTGGCATTATTGGAAGTTGATTTACTCTTTCGTGTTTTATTCTGTTGAAATAGAAAATATTTTCTCTATTGTAAGCATTGGTAACAGATGCACTAATATCCAAATCAGATTTTTTAGCAATTTTTATGGTTTTTGAAATCGAGAAATCAAGGCGGTGATAATAAGGTAATCTCCCTTTATTTAGCTCGGCATACTGAATTCCTAATTCACCATTTGTACTAGTGTAATTTGTATTAAGTCCATCTTGAAAATTTAAGCTTTCATAAAACCCTTGCGTTTGAGTAAATGGAAATCCTGATCCCAAATTCCAACGCACATCTGTTTTCCAAGAATTGTTTTCCCCAAACTTATAGGACGCTACTAAATTCACATTGTGTCTTCTATCAAAATGAGGAGCATATTCTAGTACGCCATCATTCCTACGCACAATGCCATAGGAATAAACGCCCCACAAATAAAGTTTTTTGTTAGAATATTTTAGCAGTACATCCACCCCTTGAGCATAGCCAGTTTCAATAATAAAATCATCATCAGAATTTGACGCTTTATTTCTATTGATATTGGTTTGTTGGGTAAAATTCTTTCTATAACCTTCAATGCTCAAATCCACATTTGTGCCCAAATCATATTCCAATCCAGCAATAAAATGAGTTGCTTTTTGTAATTTGTGCGGATATTCTTCTCCATTTGCTTGTGTTGGGATATTGTCAGGGCCAGAAATAAAACCATAAAATAAATTCACCACATCTCTATCAGAAACGGTACTCAGTATATTTTGAGAATAAATTCCTGTTGCAAATTTCAATCGTAATTTATCAGTTGCATTGTATTTCATTCCCAATCTTGGCTCTGGTGAAAAGCCAAGCGTGTATTTTTGAAATCGGATTCCTGGCTCAATAATAAAACGAGTAGAAGTGTATTGGTAATTTACATAAGCTGAAAATTCTGAAGTGTTTTCGTCTTGCTCAATAATAGAATTTACAGAATTGTAAGTAGTAAAATCTGTTTCAAATCCTAGTACATCAAATCCATATTTTACCTTTCCTTTTGCTAAGAAGTAAGTAAAATCAAAGCCCAAATTAAAGCCGACAATTTCACTCGACCTTGGTGGATTAGCCGCTTCTTTCATACTAATAGCGTAATTGGAGAAAGCTATATTTCCTTCAATAAGAACAGGCGAACTTCCAGGTACTAATATAAATTGACTTCCTACTCCTTTGGAATCCCATCTTAAATCGGAGATGAATTGGTAATTTACTTGGTCGGTAAAATTAAAGCCAAATACACTTAGTTTACTTCCATTATTTCCATTGAACGATAATTTTCCGTACAAATCGGTATAAGAATAAGGTAGTCCTTTTTCATCAAAATACAATATTGGGTGTTTGTATATTAGCTCTGAACTTTTGTTTAAGTAAGAAGTTTTCCCTGAAAATACAAAAGAGGATTTTCCCGTTTTGCTAAGTGGGCCTTCCATTAATAATTTGGAGCCAAAAGTGTTTGCAGAAAATTTTCCTCCCAAGTTTTTCTTATTTCCATCTCTTGTTTTAATATCCATAATGGAAGAGATTCTTCCGCCATATTCTGCACTAAATCCACCAGTATAAACCTCAGTATTTCTGATAATATCAGTATCAAAAACCGAGAATAATCCAATGGAGTGGAATGGGCTGTAAATAATCATTCCATCTAGTAAAACTTTATTTTGTACGGGAGAACCACCTCTAATATAGAGTTGCCCACCTTGGTCGCCAGTAAATACTACACCTGGTACTATTTGCAGATATTGAGCCAAATCTGGCTCCCCACCAATAGTTGGAATCATTTCCAAATCTTTAGGCGTGATTTTAACTACAGCAGCTTTTACTTCCGTTCTCATTTCTTGTCGTTCTGCCGATATTTTTACTTCTGCTAATTTGATGCTCGATTCTGTTAGTTCAAACTTTTTAGTGAGAATTTTCCCAGCAGCAAGATGTATGTTTTCCTGCAAACTATCAAATCCTAAATAGGTAATGATTATTTTATAATCGCCAGAGGGTACTTTTGCAATAGAGAAATACCCATTTACATCTGTTGGTGCTCCCATTGTAGTGCCTTTTAAGGAAACATTACAAAAGATGATTGGCTCTCCACTTTCTTTGTCGTACACAAAACCTCTTATTGTTCCGTTTTGTGCAAAAATGCTAGTAGAAAATAATAGTATGGAAAGTAAAAAAAGTAGTTTTTTCATTTTAGAAAATTAGAGCGGCAAATGTAATGAAATTAGTGAAGAATTTTATATACCAACTCTTTAAGTAATTCGTCATCTTTTGTGCTTGTATTATTCACGCCTTTTGATTTTAAATCGTACTGCCTCAAATAAGTAAAAATATCGAATAATTTGTTCATAGAATAGTGCCGTGCTGCATTAGAATATTGTCCAACAAAAAAAGGATTTACTTTTAATTCTGCTGCTACATTTTTTTTGCTTTTATCTTTTAAACTGTGGTAAGTCATTAATTTTTGAAAGAAGGAAAATAGCATTCCAAGCGTTACTACCAAAGGATGATTTTTTGGATTTGCAGCAAAATGATTAATTATTTGGTTTGATTTTAAAATATCTTTTTTACCTAATGTGTTTTGGAATTCAAAGATGTTGTAGTCCTTGCTAATACCGATATTTTTCTCAATTATTTTGGCGGTTATTGTTTCTTCTTTTTTTACAATAAGCGTCAATTTATCCAGTTCATTGCTGATGTTGGAGAGTTTTGTTCCCAAAAATTCTGCTAACATAAATCTTGCTTTTTCTTCTATTTTGTATCCTTTTTCAGCCAAATATTTTGCAATCCAATCTGGAACTTGGTTGTCATAAAGTTTTTTGCTTTCAAATACTACTGCTTTTTTACTGAGGTTTTTTCCAAACTTTTTTCGCTTGTCTAGTTTTTTGTATTTGTAGCAAATTACCAAAATAGTGGATGGTAGGGGGTTATCAAAATAAGTTTCTAACTCCTCAATATTTTTAATGTTTTGTGCCTCTTTTACAATTACTACTCTTTTTTCTGAGCCAAAAGGAAATTGTTTTGCTTCAGAAATTATTTGCGCTACTTCCAAATCTTTTCCGTAAAGTACCGATTGGTTAAATTCTTTTTCCTCAGTTTGTAGAACATTTTCAGCAATATAATCTGAAAGTTTATCGATATAAAAAGGTTCTTCTCCCATTAAAAAATATACGGGCTGTAAATCTTTATTGCTTATTGATGATATGATTTCTTTATATTTCACTTATTTTGCTTTATGGAAATGCCACAATTAAACTTGCCTTTTGCAGCCCTCAAAACTAAATTAGTTGAAGGAACTACACAAGTTTTTGATGAGGTAAGAAAAAAATATTTTATTTTGACTCCTGAAGAGTGGGTGCGCCAACATTTTATTCACTATTTAAATAATGAAAAAAAATACCCTTTGGGCTTGATGGGGGTAGAGAAGTTAGTGAAATATAACGGACTCTCAACTCGTGCAGATATTGTTCTTTATGATAAGGATGCAAAAGCGACTATGATAGTAGAGTGTAAAGCACCAAAAATTAAAATTACTCAAGATGCTTTTAACCAAATTGCAAAATACAATTTTAAATTAAAGGTGAAGTATTTAGTAGTTACAAATGGTTTGCAACATTTTTGTTGCGAAATGGATTATGAAAATAACAAGATTACTTTTTTGGATGGGATTCCAAGATACTGATAATTAATTAAATATTGTTAGATTTGTCAGATTAAATAATTTTCAATAAAAAAATGAAAAGAATAACTTATTTTTTCCTAATTCTATTTTTCTTGCCTAGAATTAGTTTTGGACAAGAAAAATGTCTGAATCACTTAGTTTCAAAGCAAAATAATGTTGAATTATTGAACCGAACACATTCTAATAATTTTGCAAAACAATCATCAACAAATATTATAACTTTAGATTTTTCGACTAACGCTCAAAATGACAAGTTTTTTATATATTTGTTGCTGTGAATAACTTTATAACATATATAAGTAGCCAACTGCAAGAATCTTCATTTTTGCAATACGCAATACGCAATACGCAATACGCAATACGCAATACGCATAGCGTAAATAGTACACAAAATCTTACTGAAAAAATAGGGCAAGCCACACCAAGGGCTTGCTATTTGTATTTGTTGCCTTTTACTTAGTTGTGCCCACCCCAACTTCCGAATAGTTCGGAATGTATCCCTCCAAGGATGGGAATACTAAAATGCAACCTTAAAGCATAAAAATAAAGGGGAGTAACTGAAAATCCTTAAGAGTAGGAAAACAATTAAAATAAAAGAAAATGAAAAAAATTATATTTTTATTAGTAGCAGTAGTAACAATAGGAAATGTAGCATATGCTAGTTTTCCAGTAACAACAAATAATACACAAACAGAAGTAGTGGAATCGAAAGCAGATGATATTCCTGTTTTTCCAAATACAGTTGCACAAGTCGATATGGGATTGTTAATGGTATGTATTTTTGTAGGAACATTAGGTATTCATAGGTTTATGATGGGGGATGTTTGGATTGGGATTTTGCAGTTAATCACTCTTGGAGGACTTTATATTTGGTGGATAAGTGATATTATTAGAATTGCTAATGGAACGCTATCACGATAATCATTAACCAAAAACAATAACAAAATGGCAAGATTAACACACGCACAAAAGCTTGTGTTGGAAAATATTTTAGATGGTTTCTAAGGATATCGTTATTAGAATAAAAAGCCGAGCATTGCTCGGCTTTTCTTTTTCTAAAGTTTTATAGTTTTAATTAGAAGTAACCGACCTCTTACTAAAAGTTTCCTGCTTATTTCAAAAAGTTTTTCACCTTGTTTAAAAACTTAGGCGTTCCCAATTAAAAGTTTGTTGCTCAGTATTAGTAGTTTGTTTGTGTGGTTTCTGTGTTTGGTGGTATGTTACAGAGGTTTTGCAATCAACTTTGTGTGTAATGTACTTAGGTTTGTAATAAAGGTGGTGAGCTTTTAGTCTTTAAAGAACTCCTCCTTAAAATTGATGAGGTATAATTTCTTGCTGGCTCTAGTCATTGCTGTGTACATCCATCTTAGGTAAGATTTATCTAGCATATCCTCAGTGAAATATCCTAAGTCTACAAATACATTTTCCCATTGTCCCCCTTGTGATTTGTGGCAAGTAATGGCATAAGCGAATTTTATCTGCAAAGCATTAAAGAATTCATCTTCCTTTATCTTCTTATTTATTTCTTTTTGTCCTTTATAGTCCAAACCAACTTCTTTGTATAGGTGTTGGTATTGCTCGTAAGTTATTGCAGGGTTTTGTGAGGTTAAAGTATCCAAAAGCAGAATTACATCTAATTCTTTTTCTTGGGGATAATCTACCATTTGAACGCTTGCTTTTGCAAAACGGAAACCATAGCGTTCAATGGTTTCTTTTATTTGCATTACTTCAACTATATCTCCATTTGCAATAAATCCTGCTTTGCTGCTGTCATCTAGCCAATAGTAATTATTACGGACTACCATCAGCATATCTCCAGATGAAATCTCATTTTCTTGCCATCTGATTTTGGCTCTTATCTGTTGATTGTATTGGTTTGCTCTTTTGTTGGATCGGCAAAGGACAGTAGTTGCATTTACTCCTTCATTGCTATAAGCAGTTTCAAGTGCATCTTGCAAATCTTCACCAGTATTTAATCTTACAACTTCAGTATTTGTATCTAGCTGAGGATAGGAATAATCTCCTTTAGCAATTTTGTCTCTAAGGTCAGTAGCATTTTCTAAAATCATAGAATCTTCCTTTTGCCTTACTACTTCTGTTAGTTCTTTACTGATGACTTGCTTATTGTAATTTCTTTCTAGAACTTCTTCATCAAGTGCTGGGCTTATCTCCAAATGAACGGGAGGAAGTTGAGCGGTATCTCCAATAAGTATGAGTTTGCAATCAGTTCCGTCATATACATATTCTATCAAATCATCTAAAAGTGAACGATTTCCAAATCCTTTATCAGAATTTTCAGGAATCATTGATGCTTCATCAACTATAAAGATGGTGTTGCTATGCGTATTTTCTTTTAAAGTGATGTAAGTGTTTCCCCCTTTACTTGTCCTTATCCAGTAAATTTTTTTATGTATTGTACTTGCTGATTTTTTGGAGTATTTCCCTAATACTTTGGCGGCTCTTCCAGTTGGAGCCATAAGCACAGAACGCTTCCCTAAAATGGGTAATGATTTTACTAAAGTAGAAACGAGAGTTGTTTTTCCTGTTCCTGCATATCCTTTTAGCATGAAAATACTTCTGTTCCCGATTGTTGCTACAAAGTCAGCAATATCTGTAAATAATGCGTCTTGCTCTTTTGTTGGAGTAAAGGGAAAATGTAATCTGAGTTTGTCTTGCAGTTTTTGGCTTTTCATTTATATGAAATTTACTTCTGCTTCAATTGAAATTCCGTATTTATCAGCTATTGTTTCTTGCACTAATTCAGCTAAGTTGATAATATCTTGTCCGCTTGCATTCCCGTAATTCACAAGTACTAGAGCTTGGTTTTTGTGTACTCCTGCATCTCCTTTTCTGTACCCTTTAAGTTCTGCATTGTCTATTAGCCAGCCAGCTGCTACTTTGGTTTCTGTTTCAGTCATTTTGTAGCCAACTATATTTGGAAATTCATTTTGCAATTCCTCAAATCTTTCTGTACTGATGATAGGGTTTTTAAAGAAACTCCCACTATTTCCAATCTCACTTGGGTTAGGTAGTTTTCTACTTCTTATATTAATTACTGCTTCTGCAATATTCTTAGGATTTGCTTCTAAGTTGAGATTTTTTAGTTCTTCTTCTATTGCTCCATAAGTAGTTTTGTTAAGTGGTGTTTTACTTAAGTTGAATGCTACTTTTGTTATGATGAATTTGTTTTTAAGTTTTCCTTTAAATATTGAGTTTCTGTATTCAAATTTGCAATCCTCATTGCTAAATATTTTGGTTTCTTTTGTTGCAATTTCTAGTGCTGTTACTTTATGGGTAGTATCTTTTACTTCCAGTCCGTAAGCTCCAATATTCTGCACAGGGCTTGCACCAACTGTACCAGGAATTAGTGCTAGGTTCTCAATTCCAGAGAGTTCTTGATTTACACTCCACATTACAAATTCATGCCAATTAACACCACCACCAACTTCAACAATAATATTTTCTTCATTATCTTCTAAAATACAGATTCCTGCAATTTTGTTGTGGATGATAAGCCCATCATAATCCTTTGTAAAAAGAAGATTGCTTCCTCCACCCAACACAAAGGATTTATTGTTTTGGTAGATTTCAGAACTTAGAATTTCTTTAAGTTCAATAGTAGAATCGAACTGAGTAAAAAACTTTGCTTTCGCATTTATTCCAAAAGTATTATGGTTTTTTAAGGAAAAGTTTTCTGAAAAATTCATGAGTTCAAAAGTATAACAAATCGTTTAGGTAGGCGTTTAAAAAACTGTATTTTCGCCAAAAAATTATTCTTGAAACGAATTATTATTTCTGTTACAACCGATTTGTGCACCGACCAAAGAGTGCATAAAGTTGCCACAACATTAAGTGAAATGGGTTTTGATGTTTTGCTTTTGGGTAGAAACTTAAAAGATAGTTTTCCTGTAGAAAGGGAATACAAAATCAAAAGGTTTAATCTGATTTTTGAAACGGAAGTTTGGTTTTATATGGAATACAACATTCGTTTGTTTTTCTTTTTGCTTTTTAGCAAAGCAGATGTTTTCCTAGCTAATGATTTGGATACGCTTTTGCCTAATTTTTTGGTTTCTAAATTAAAAGGGAAACCACTTGTATACGATTCTCACGAAATGTTTTGTGAAGGACCAGAATTGCAAGGAAGAAATTTTGTGCAAGTAGTTTGGAGAACAATTGAAAAGTGGATTGTCCCCAAATTAAAATATGCTTATACGGTTTCCCTTTCCATTGCTCAGGATTACAAAAAACTTTATGGAACGGATTTCAAAGTCATCAGAAATATTCCAAAGTTGAAAATAGAAAGTAAAGCGGTTGAGCAGTTAAATTTTAATGGCAAAAAGATTATTTTGTATCAAGGAGTGATGAATCCAGGGAGAGGATTAGAGGAAATGATTGCCGCCATGCCCCTGATTGAAAAGGCAGTTTTGCTTATCATTGGTTTTGGAAAGGTAGAGGGAGAGCTTAGGGAATTAGTTAAAGAAAAAAACCTAGAAAACAAGGTGATATTTTATGGAAAAGTGCCTTTTGATGATTTACTTTCTTACACCAAACAAGCTCATATTGGTTTGCTTTTAGAGCGGCCCTTAGGGCTTAGTTTTACTTATGCTTTGCCTAACAAATTGTTCGATTACATTCATGCTGGACTTCCTATTATCGCATCACCTCTTGTAGAAGTAAAACGAATAATGGATGATTATAATGTAGGATGTATGGTGGAGAATTATAATCCGCAATATCTAGCTGATACCATTAAACAAATGCTAGAAAATTCTGAAAAAATAGCCCTCTGGAAACAGAGCATGCAAAAGGCAAAAATGGAGTTGAATTGGGAAAAAGAACAGGGAAAATTGAAGGGGATTTACATTCAATTTTTATAAAAGCCCAATTTGGTTGAGTAGGTATTTTATTAAAGTAATGCTACTATATACCACAAACTGCACTGCATTCAATCTATTTTTCTTGATATCAAATTCCTCTTTATAGTGTGCCCAACCTTTTTGCTTGGAAATACCATCATTTCCGCAAATAGCAAAATCAGTATTAAAATAAAGGGCGTTTTTTTGCTCCAGAAATAGTTGAAGGTTTATATCATAATCTGCTAAAATTGAATAATTACGATTGTAATTCCTTCCGTAAAAACATCTTTTATGATAAAATGTTCCTTGGTGATGTAAACTATTATTTATGAAAAGTTTATTTGAAAATTCTCCTTTGAATTGCTTTCCATCTTGGTATTTTATATTCCCAAACACCAGCTCCAATCCTTCCAAATTTTGACTAAATATATTTGCTAAAATATTATTAGTCAACTTATCATCAGCACCCAAAAAATAAAGCCAATCGGCATTAGATTTTGCAATTGCCTTATTCATTGCCTCATACACATTTTTGTCTTTTGAGCTTTCCCAATAATTTATTATTTGTTCATATTTCCGGATAACATCCAAAGTTCCGTCAGTAGATTCTCCATCAATTATTATTAATTCATAATCAGTAAAACCTTGCTTTAATATACTTTTTATAGCATTTTCTAATTGCTGTTTTTGGTTCAAAACAGCAATAATTACACTTATTTTTGGATGTGCCAAAACTATGGGTTAAAGGCTATCGCTATTGGTTTCTGCAAGCGAACGATTCTTGCAAACAAAAGTGTGGGAAGGGAATTTTTTGATGATAGAATAATCATGTGTAGCCACAATTATTGTAGTCCCTTTGTTATTTATTTCTTTCAACAGTTCTATAATTTTTATCGATTTCTCTGGGTCCAGATTTCCTGTTGGTTCATCAGCTAAAATAATCTCAGGATGATTCAAAAGTGCTCTTGCAATTGTTGCTCTTTGCTGTTCTCCACCGGATAATTCATAAGGCATTTTGTTCTCGCAATCTTCCAAATGCACGCTATCCAACACTTCTTTTATTCTATCCTCAATTTTTTGTTTGTCTTTCCAGCCGGTTGCTTGCAAAATAAAAAGCAAATTATCATAAAGCGTGCGGTCAGTAAGTAATTGAAAATCCTGAAAAACGATTCCTAATTTTTTTCTCAAAGCCGAAATGTCATCATCTCTTAAGGCCTCTACTTCAAAATCTAACACCTTAATATTTCCTTTTTTTACAGGCACTTCTGCATACAATGATTTGAGCAAACTACTTTTCCCGCTTCCTGTTTTTCCTATGATATAAATAAATTCTCCAGCAGATATTTTGAAATTAATATCTTGAAAAATAACATTTGTTTTTTGCAGAATATCGACCTCTTTAAATTCTATTATTGTATTCATAATTGTATGTCTAATTCATTAATTTTTCCAAAAGATGCTTTTTCCAAAATACTCATTATTTTGTTTTTGTATTTTCCTAAATCATTTTTTCTAATTCCTGCTTCTCTTTGGTCTAACCTGAAATAAGCGTACAAAGTCATTTTTTCATCTCTTATTTGCACAAAATCTGGGATTTTGTCTGTGCCTTTTATTTTCAAAATATACATCATAGGGGTAATTAAAACGCAAAATAAAGAAATTATTGGGTTGATAAGGATGTAAATACACTCTAATTGTTAGTTGTCTTTGTTGAAAACTTATGATTACGCTTTGGATTACAGTAGTCATATTTGCTATTTTTAATTCTGATTTTTAAAAAATAAGATGAAAAAATATTTGTTTTTACTACCCTTGCTTTTATGTGTAAATTTGCTTTTCTCCCAAGATGTTTTTCAGGATGCTTTATGGCTGTTTAAGCAAGAAAAATATGGCTTGTCTCAAAATCTGTTTCATCAAATTTATGCAGATGAGCTTTCCTCTGAATCGCAAAAAGAAGATGCACTTTTTCATATTGCAATTTGCTCCAAAAATTTATTTAATGAGGATGCAGAGTTTTGGTTTGATGAATTTTTAAGCAAATTTCCTTATTCTGAAAAAACAAATCAAGCAAATTATGAATTGGGATTGTATTTTTTTAGGCAGAAAAGACATGAGCAAGCAGCAGATTATTTTTCAAAATGTGATTACTCTTCTAATGAGTGCTATTTCAAATTGGCGTATAGTTATTTTGTGCTCGATTCTTTAACTTCTTCCAAATATTATTTTTCCAAACTCCTAAATACAGAATCCAAATATGCTGGTTCTGCCCAATATTTTTATGCCCATATTGCTTACAAACAAAGGCATTACAAAACGGCTTTGGCTGGTTTTTTGAAATTAAAAGAGGATGAAAAATTCTCGGCTATCGTTCCTTATTATATCAGTCAGATTTTCTTTTTACAAAAAAGATATGATGATTTGATTGCCTATGCTAAGCCTATGCTCGGTAAGGTGATTTCATCTAGAGAAGCAGAACTAAACAGAATGATTGCGGAAAGCTATTACAGAAAAAAAGATTATGAAAATGCAATAAATTATTTTGAGATTTTCTTTGCGAAAACTACCCAATCTACTCCTTTGGAAAAAATGCAAATGGGACATTCTTATCACAATATTCAAGATTTTGAAAATGCAATAAAATATTTAGAACCACTGCAATTTCAGACCGATAGTAGTAAGCAATTTGCGGCTTATTATTTAGCAAATAGTTATTTGAATATTCAAGAGAATCAATATGCTTTACAATCATTTAAGCAGGCAGCAGAGAGCAATAGCAATCTAGTAATGCAAGAGGATGCTTATTTTAATTACGCCAAACTTTCCTATGAGTTAGACCTTCCTTTTGATAATGTTTTAGAAGTTTTGCAAAAGTATTTGAGCGATTTTGAAAATGTAGAAAACAAGAAAGTGATTAAAAATTTAATGATAAATGCTTTTCAAAATACAAGTAGGTACGAACAAGCATTTGAGCAATTGAAAATCATTGAATTTCCATCAATGGAGCAAAAAGTGGCTATCCAAAGGTTATCCTTTTTTATTGGCGTAAAAGCATATAACAATGGAGATTATAAAGATGCAATTACTCTTTTTGAAAATGCAAATAAGTATAAAATAAATGAGGAAATTTTTGCTATGAGCACCTTTTGGCTAGCGGATTGTTATTTCCATATTTCCGATTTTCAGCAGTCAGCCGATTTGTACAAGGACTATCTTTTGCTGTCTTTATCTTCTGCTAGCAATTTTGCACAATACAATTTGGGCTATGCTTATTTTCAACTCAAAGAGTATCAAAAAGCAAAAAATTCTTTTAGGAAATTTACAAAAATCGCAAAGGATTCTATGCGATTGAATGATGCTTATCTTAGAACTGCCGATTGCTATTTTATGCTTTCCGATTTTAGAATGGCAGAGAAAAATTACGCAAAAGCCATCAATTATAATTTGTTTGATACCGATTATGCTATTTACAATCAATCGGTTTGTTTGGGGCTAATTGGAAAAAATACAAGTAAAGTTCAATTACTAAAAGAGATTGTAGAAAATTACAAAGAATCCGCCTATTATGATGATGCTTTACTTGATTTGGCCATCTATTATAAAAACAAAAATCAAACTGAATTAGCCATTTCTTATTATGATAATTTACTTGAATTTACAACTGATATAGAGCTAAAAGCAAAAGTGAATTTGAGCAAAGGAATGACTTATTTTAATGCTGAAAATATTGATGAAGCTATTGCATCTTTTATGGTGATTATTGAAAAATATTCCCACACAACTTATTTTAAAGAGGCACTTGCAGGTTTGCAGGCGGCTTTTGTTAGCATTGCAAAAGTGGATGAATACTTAAAAATTGTAAATACTTTGCCACAAGTAAACATTAGTAGGGCAGAGCAAGATTCTTTGACTTACAACACTGCATTTATGAAATTTGCAGAGGGTAATTTTTCTACAGCA
>CAYVKX010000032.1:0-3998 GCA_964452095.1 uncultured Weeksellaceae bacterium | reverse complement strand
TATCAGCAATATATAGCCAATTTTTCTAATGGTATTTTTGTAGTTGATGCAAATTATTATTTAGCAGAAAGTTGCATCAAAGAAAAAGATACTATTTGTGCTTTATCGGCTTTCAAATTTGTGGTGGATAAAAATAACAAACATTTAGAGCCATCTTATTTGTATTTGGCAAGGCATTATTTCTCATTAAAAGATTATGAGAATTCAAACAATTATTATTTGGAATTAGAAAAAGTTGCATCCAATAATAGTTTGAAAAGAGAAGCAATTATACGGCTTATGTTTGGCTTTGAAACAGATGAAAATGAGCAGTCAACTAAATACGCTATTAAAGTTCTAAGTTTAGATAAAATTGATGATGGGTTGAACAATAGAGCTTCCATTATTTTGGCACGATCGTTTTTTGCTGAGGGTAATTTCCAAAAGGCAGAAAATTCTTTTTCTATTTTGAGTAAAAACTCCACAACAGACATTGGGGCTGAGGCAACTTATATGATGGCTTATTTTAACTATTTAAGCGATAGTTTGCAAAAATCAGAAACCACAATTTATCAATTGACTAACGATTTTACGGCTGACTATTGGATAGCAAAAGGATTTATTTTGCTCTCTGATATTTATGTGCAAAAAGGAAATAGTTTTCAAGCAAAAGCAACTTTGGAATCTGTTATTGAAAATTATGAAGGAGAAGAACTTTTGATTATTGCCAGAAAGAAGTTTGAGCAAATTTTAGAAACTGAAATTTCAGATACCACTATTGTGCAAGAAGCGGAAGTTTATTTAGATATTTCTGAGGAAGAAATTAATTATGAAATACTTTTTGAGCAGGAAAACGATACCACAGAAATTACAAAAATTATAGAAAATGAAGAATAATATTTTATTGATAAGTCTGAGTTTGCTTTTTGTCTTAAATATAAAAGCACAAGATATAAAAGCCACAGAAGTAAGAGTAACTGAAGAATTTAAACCAACAATTCCTGAGGCGAGCAAGTTAAATGAGCAAGCCACTTTTTCGGATACTTTAAAAGCAGATAAAACTCAAAAATATTCTGTAGGGGAGCATAGCTTAAAAACATATTATAAAACACGCCCATTAAAGGCCGCCAAAGTAAAAGGAGAAGCGATTCCTAAATTATATAATAATAAAGTATCTTTTGGTTTTGGTAATGCTTGGGCAACAAAAGCAAGTATTTTGCATAACAGTAAGCGCTCTAAAACTTTGAGTTATGGAATTATTGCAAATCATTTTGCAAATAAATATGATGTGCCTTTAGCTTATACAATGTATCCATCTGAAAGTAATGTGTCTTATTTGTTTAAAAACAGCAAAAACACTATGCGCGTGTATGGGAAAAAAATAAGTGCATCTCATATTTTAATGGCGAATATAGATTATGACAGAAGAACGGCTGTTTGGTTTCCTGAAGATAGAAATGAAATCTTAAAAAAATACAGAAATCGTTTCGCTTACAGCAAATTTTCTGTTTCAGCTATAAGTAAAGCTGATGCTTCTGATAAAATGATTAGAAATGCAACTTTCTTTGTTTCTGATTTGAATGAAATGTCCGAAAATCAGATTCATTTAAGTGCAGATTTACAAAAGGAAATAAATGGCTATCCAATCAATTTGGAAATTGAATTGAACGATTATTTGAATTATAATAATCCAGATATAAAGTTTGAAAGTACAAATGTACAGTCGCTACATTTTTCGCCCTTTACTTCCATTACAAAATATGGAGTTGATTTTGATTTAGGTATTGAGATGCGTTTTTTATCTAATGTGTCTCCTCTAAAGTTTTTCCCGCAAATAAAAGCCACAAAAGAGCTAGTAAAAGATATTTTGTTGGTTTATGGTGGGTTACGACATAGTGAGCAAAGACATACGCTTAAATCTCTTTCTGATGAGAATCCGTACATACACTCTTACGGAACAAATCAATCAATTTCGGGTAGTGGTAGCGCACAAAATTTAGAAACTACAGATACTGATGAGTTGTTTTTAGGAATTAGAAATGTGCTAGGTAAAGATGAGGTTTTTGAAGGAAGTCTTGCTTATGGTGAGATAAATAATTTTGCACACTTTGTTGGTGTTTCAAATGGTGGGTACAATAGATTTCAAGTAAATTATTTAAAGTCTGTTTGGCAATTGCATCTTAATGCTACTTATGATAAAAAGATTAATAATATTATCAGTTTAAATGCAAATGCTAATTATTTTTCTTGGGATGCAGAAGTGTATCATAAACCCAATTTTACAGCAACTGTTGCTGCTCCAATTAATTTAAGAGATAAGATTAAGGTTGCACCATCTGTAAGTTATATGAGTGGGAGAGTTTCAAGGCAAGAGTTTATTGACTTACCTTTTATCCCATTGCCTGGTCCAGATAATGAAGTAGAAGAACTACCAGCCCAATTTCATTTCAATCTGGCACTGCAATACAATTACTCCAAAATCCTTTCTGCATACTTGCAACTCAACAACTTAACTAATTCCAAAAAAGAACTTTTTAATGGTTATCAGGAAATTGGTTTTAATGGCGTTTTTGGACTGAGTTATTCCTTTTAAATCTTATCAACATTTGTTAATAAAATAAGCTATTTTTTCTTTCATTTTCTTAGCTATTAATAGGTAGTAAAATTGTATATTTGCGTGTTTTAAAAATAAGCAAAAAATAATACAAAATTTATGAGTGAAGAAAATAAAAATCAGCAGCAATATGGAGCCGATAATATTCAGGTTTTAGAGGGTTTAGAAGCGGTAAGGAAAAGACCTGCAATGTATATTGGTGATATTGGCCAAAAAGGGCTGCACCATTTGGTGTATGAGGTGGTGGATAATTCCATTGATGAGGCATTGGCTGGGCATTGTTCCCATATTGATTGCTTTATCAATGAGGATAATTCAATTACAGTAAAGGATAATGGTAGAGGAATTCCTGTTGGAATGCATGAAAAAGAGCAAAGATCGGCTTTGGAAGTGGTAATGACCGTGCTGCATGCCGGTGGAAAATTCGATAAAGGTTCTTATAAAGTTTCTGGTGGATTGCATGGAGTTGGGGTAAGTTGTGTAAATGCGCTTTCCACTGATTTGAGAGTAGAAGTGCACAGAGAAGGAAAAGTTTATGAGCAAGAATATAAAATTGGGAAGCCTCAATATGATGTAAGAGAAATAGGCACAACCGATAAAAGAGGGACTTTCGTTACCTTCACACCAGATAATTCCATTTTTATTGATACGGTTTATCATTTTGATATTTTGGCGGCAAGACTAAGAGAACTCTCTTTTTTAAATAAAGGAATTAATCTTTCCATCACGGATAAAAGAAGAAAAGATGAAGAAGGGAATTTTGTAAAAGAGGACTTTTATTCAGAAGGTGGATTGAAAGAATTTGTTTCTTATCTGGATGGAACAAGAGAATCCATATTAAATGATGTAATATATATTGATGGCGAGAAAGATGGAGTGCCTGTGGAGGTGGCTATGGTTTATAATAATTCCTATACCGAAAATGTGCATTCTTATGTAAATAATATCAATACCCATGAAGGAGGAACACATCTTTCTGGTTTTAGAAGAGGGCTTACAAGAACTTTAAAGAAATATGCAGATGCGTCGGGTTTATTGAAGAAAGTAAAGTTTGAAATTTCAGGAGACGATTTTAGAGAAGGATTAACGGCTGTAATTTCAGTAAAAGTAATGGAGCCACAATTTGAAGGACAAACTAAAACTAATTTAGGAAATAAGGAAGTAACTTCTGCTGTTTCTCGTTCAGTGAGTGATATGCTTTCCTTTTATTTGGAAGAAAATCCAAAGCAAGCGCATACCATTGTGCAAAAGGTCATTTTGGCTGCTACTGCACGAAATGCCGCTAGAAAAGCTCGGGAAAGGGTACAAAGAATAAGCGTAATGACTGGAGCAGGGCTCCCGGGAAAACTTTCTGATTGTTCGGAAAGAGATCCTGAAAAATGTGAGATATTCTTGGTTGAGGGAG
>CAYVKX010000031.1:7692-20589 GCA_964452095.1 uncultured Weeksellaceae bacterium | reverse complement strand
ATATCAACACCTTTCATAGCTTTACCCATTCCAGGAATCATTCCAACTAAATCCTTCATATTACCCATCTTTTTTACCTGTTGGATTTGCTTTAAGAAATCATCAAAACCAAATTGATTTTTAGCTATTTTCTTTTGGACTTTTCTAGCCTCCTCTTCATCAAATTGTTGCTGAGCACGCTCCACCAATGAGATAACATCACCCATTCCTAAGATACGACTCGCCATTCTATCAGGATGAAAAACATCCAATCCATCCATCTTTTCAGAAGTACCAATAAACTTAATTGGCTTATCAACAACCGAGCGGATAGTAAGTGCAGCACCACCTCTTGTATCACCATCTAGTTTGGTTAGCACTACTCCATCAAAGTTTAACTTATCATTAAAAGCTTTTGCAGTATTCACAGCATCTTGCCCTGTCATAGCATCAACTACAAAAAGAATTTCATTCGGATTAACAGCCGATTTAACAGCCGCAATCTCTGCCATCATTTGCTCATCAACAGCCAAACGACCAGCAGTATCAATAATAACAACATTATGTCCGTTAGTTTTTGCATGCTTAATAGCAGCTTGTGCAATCTCAACAGGATTTTTATTTTCTCTATCTTGATAAACATCAACTCCTACTTGCTCAGCTAAAACTCCAATCTGATCAATAGCAGCAGGACGATACACATCACAAGCGACCAATAACGGACGCTTGTTCTTTTTACTTTTAAGTAACAAAGCCAACTTCCCAGAAAAAGTAGTTTTACCACTACCCTGCAAACCAGCAATAAGAATAACAGTTGGAGAGCCATCCAAAGAAATATCAGATTGCTCGCTTCCCATAAGGGTAGCCAACTCATCTTTCATTATTTTGGTAAGCAATTGCCCAGGATCAATAGCCGTAAGCACTTTTTCACCCAATGCTTTTTCTTGAACCCTAGCGGTAAATGATTTAGCAGTTTTAAAATCAACATCAGCCGCAAGCAATGCTTTACGGATTTGTTTCATTGTTTGGGCTACATTAATCTCGGATATACTCCCTTGCCCCTTTAATACTTTAAACGCCTTATCTAGTTTTTCTGATAAATTCTCAAACATTTCTTTTACATTTTTACTGAGGCAAAGATAGTATTTAGATGTGAGTTACTAGTTGCTAGTTGTTAGTTTTTTACTTGTGGCTAGTCCACACTTCACTAGTTACTTTCTCATCAGCACATTATCAAATTATCGCATTGATACATTAATCCTTTTCTCCACACTACCATCTTCATAAATATAAAAAAGTACTTGCTTTTTTTGAGTTGGTATAATTTCTCTTCCTAGAATATCTGTGATTTTTATTAAACTTTTACTAGCAATATTTTCCAAAATACTAGATGGAAGATTATCATAATTAATGTAAGCGGTATCAGAGGTACAACCATTATTATCAGTAATTATTAGCCAATAAGTCCCGTTTTGTGTTGGCGTAATAGTAGAGGTAGTTTCCCCAGTATTCCACAAATAAGTATAAGTGGGAGTGCCGCCATTTGCTAAAGCATCTAAATCATTTGCGTTTTGCAAAATTTGTGCACTAAGTTGGCTTGGTTCAAACACTGTATTTGAAACATTTATCAAACAATTATTCACATCAGTAATTGTAGTAGTATAACCTCCAGCACAAAGTGCATTTGGATTTACTACATTCCAATTTTGGTTGTAAACGGGCGTTCCTCCACTTATGGAAAGTACAATACTCCCATTACAATTTCCAAAGCAATTTACATCCGTAATTGCACTTGTTGCAGATAGGGGAGATGGCTCGGTTAAAGTAATAGTGCTGCTAGTCAAACAAGAATTTACATCCATTATTACTATGTTATAATTTCCTGCAGAAAGAGCAGAAAACTGGCTACTATTTTGGAAAGTAGCCCCATTATCCACTGAAAACTGAAAAGGTATTTGTCCACCAGAAAGTACATTCAAATTTATTGTCCCATCATTTATGCCATTACAAGAAACATTAGTTGTGCTTGTATTTAAAGATAGAGAATCATTTTGAAAAACCATAATACTATCAGAAATTGTGCAGCCATTGCTATCAGAAATCACAACAAAAGAAGAGCCAATTAATAGTGAGGTAGATTGTGTAGTTGCGGTATTACTCCAATTATAAAAATATGGAGCAAGCCCTCCCACAGGATAAGCAGTAGCAATAGTTGTACCGCCATAGCACAAAATAGTATCAGCAGAAACACTTGCTGATAAAGCGGTTGGCTCAGAAATACTCGCAATACCAATTTCTGTGCAATTGTTATTATCGGTAAGAATTAAATCATAATTTCCTCCACACAAATTATATAAATTCATAGCATTGGAAATTAAAGTTCCATTACTATACCAACTTATATTATAGGGCTGATTCCCACCATTTATATTGGTAAAAATTGTACCATTACAATCACCATTGCAAAGCACATCAGTAGCAGTAAAGTTTATACTTATTGCGGTAGGTTCACTAATAGTAATAGTATCATTAACCGAGCAAGAATTATTATAGATTGTAATAGGATAATTTCCAGCTGAAAGTGCATTAGGATTTACTCCAAACCAATCAATATTGTAAGGTGGTTGTCCGCCAATAACTTGCACTGAAGCTGTTCCATCACTTAAACCATTACAGCTAACATTAGTTGTATGAATAGTAGTATTTACATAGCAAGGTGGGTATAAAATTGCATCTAAAACTATCATCACACCATTTACTAAACTCACTTGCAGAGTATCAGAAATGTAGCCGTTTTTAGAGAATACAACTTGGTAAGTTCCAGAATCCACAATTGCAGTTTGATAATCACCAATTATATTAGTTTGAGCAGAAGTTGTAGTACTTAAAATAGTAACATCAGCAGTTCCGATATTATTTCCATTTGTACCATCAGTTACATTGCCCATCAAATAGCAAGCTTGCTGAAAACCTCTACCATAGATGTTTAAAATTCCTTTTCCATTATCACTATCTCTATCTGAAGAAATAATATTCCCTGAAGAAAGAAAAGGATAAGTACCCCAACAGCCATTAAAACCATTTCCGCTTCCTGCATAAGAATCGTAATAAGCCACTTGAATCATGTGATTTGGGTAGGTAATATCATGCACAGTAGTTCCATCTCTATAATATGATGTAATCAGAAAATTTCCATCTACATGGGTGTTGTGAGGAATAGAATTAGAGCCAGGATTCGATTGGATTCTATCTACTTCTTGAATGTTATTGATATTTGAAATGTCATAAGCTGCCAGATAAGCATCCGATTGTTCATCAGTAGTAAAAACATAATTTCCATCATTAGATACCCAGGCATTATGGGTAAAATTATTTGGGGTTGCATGCAATCCAATTGTAACAGGATTTGTTTTATCACTCACATCAACTATATAAACTTTTCCCTCATAAATGCAGCCGACATACATAGTGTCTCCTCTAGTCATTCCATCATGAATATAATAATCGTTCCACTCTCCCAAATAAGTTGGATTGGTAGGATTTGCATTTACATCTAAGAAAACAGCACCTCTATTTGCTACAGGAGTACCATTATTTTTTGCACCAAAAATATAAGCAACTCCATTTTCATCAATATAAATATTATGAGAGGAAGTAAAGCTAATGGTAGAGCCTGATGTATTAGTAAATTGAGTAACATGCGAATAAGTATTTCCAGTCATATCCGATAAATCGACAATGAGCAAACCAGCATTTGCCTCAGTAGTTATGTAGGCATAATTTCCCCAAGTTTTAATATCCCTCCAAGTAGAGTTAATATCTGAGATAGAAAACATCTCCACAGGAGTGGCAGGATTTGTAACATCCACACAGGAGAAACCATTTTTTAGCCCGACCAGTGCGTACTCATTTCCACTATTATCTTCCCATCCCCAAATGTCAGAACAATTGGTATTTGGATAACTTAGCGAACCCAAAAGATTCATATTCCAACCACTTTGAGCCGAAATAAGAAATGGGATAAATAATAAAATTGCAATTAATTTTTTCATAATAAGATTGTTTTTTTGAATTGTGTAAAAGTAATAAAAAATTCCCAACATTTCTGTTGGGAGTTTCTCAGTGCATACCTTTGCTGCTTACACACTTCCGCTTGTTCTTTCCCAGCCACATAGTCGCTCTTTAGTGTTTCGTGATTAGTACCTTATAAAATGTCGGGATGAGAGGATTTGAACCTCCGATCTCTGGTCCCCCAGACCAGCACTTTAACCGGACTAAGCTACATCCCGAATTTTGTAAAGAAAATATAATAGTCAAACAATATAATCGTTTACATTTGCAAAATTATTAATCTTTTGTATTTATTGGTTAAATGAAAAAAACTTTTCTACTCCTGTTTTTCGGTTTCTATTCTTTACTGCTTTTTTCCCAAAACAAACACACTATTTCTGGCTATGTACAAGAAGTAGAATCAGGCGAATCTCTGATAGGAGTTTCGGTTTACGATAAGGTGTCTCAAAAAGGAACTACTACTAATCAGTATGGTTTTTATTCCTTAACATTAGTAGAGGGGAAGTACGATATTATTTATTCATTTATTGGCTTAGAAACCATTTCAAAACACATCAGCTTAAAAGAAAATACTAAAATAAATATTGCACTAAATAGTATTTCTATCACCACAAAAGAAGTAGAAATATTTGCAGAAAGAACAAGAAATTTAGAAAGCACAAAAGTTAGCCAGATAAAACTTGATGTAAAAAAAGTAAAACAAATGCCAGCTTTAATGGGGGAAGTTGACATTCTAAAAACCATTCAACTTTTACCAGGAGTATCCTCAGGAGGAGAAGGGAGCTCAGGTTTTTATGTGAGAGGAGGTGGTCCTGACCAAAACCTAATTTTACTTGATGGTGCAACAGTCTATAATGCCTCTCACCTCTTTGGTTTCTTCTCAGTTTTTAATGCAGATGCTATTAAGGATATCAACCTTATTAAAGGAGGTATGCCTGCTGAATATGGTGGAAGATTAGCATCAGTTCTTGATATTAGTATGAAGGAAGGAAATAATAAAAAGTTTGGTGGTGAAGGAGGTTTAGGAATTATATCATCTCGTTTAACTTTGGAAGGACCAATTATTAAAAACAAATCTTCATTTATTGTTTCTGGAAGAAGAACTTACATTGACATATTATCTAAACCCTTTTTAAAAGAGAGTATGCAAGGAAATGGGTATTATTTTTATGATTTAACCGCAAAAGCTAATTACACATTTTCTGATAAAGATAGGTTTTATTTAAGTGGTTATTTTGGACAAGATGTAGTAAATTTCTCTGCACCTTCTGGAAACTTTGGAATTGATATCCCTTGGGGCAACTCTACTGCTGTTGCTAGATGGAATCATTTATTTACTGATAAATTATTCTTAAATACATCTCTTATTTATTCTGATTATTCTTTTTCAATGGGAGCATCTCAACAGCAATTTGAATTTAAATTATCATCACAAGTTGAAGATTGGAATACAAAACTTGATTTTACTTACTTGCCTAATAGCAGAAATACCATAAATTTTGGAGCACAATATATTTTCCATACTATGATGCCAGCTAGTGTTTCTGGTGGTTCTGGTGATGTAGATTTTTCTCCTGAAACAATATTTAAACAATACTCTAATGAAGGAGCAATTTACTGGTGTAACGACTATGAGGCTTCTGATGAATTGAAAATTAACTTTGGAGGGAGGTATACTGCATTTCAACACAAAGGACATATTTCATTTAAAGAGTTTATGAAAAATGAATTTATGCAATACAAAGGAGAGCAATACAGAAATTTTGAACCAAGACTTTCTGCTCGTTACAAATTAAATTACACTTCTTCAGTAAAGGCCTCCTATTCTAAAAACTATCAATACATTCATTTAGCTTCAATTGGAGGAATGTCAATGCCAACTGATTTATGGCTTCCTTCCTCAGAAAAATTAAAACCTACTGAAGGAATACAATACACTCTTGGTTATTTTAAAAACCTAAAAGGTAATACGTTTGAAACTTCTGCTGAGATATATTATAAAGAGATGGAAAACCTGATAGAATACAAAGAAGGTGCTTTGCCTGAGGATAACGCTAATGGAAGTCAAGATGAAGCGCTAACACTAGGAAATGGAGATTCTTACGGTATTGAATTATTTGTAAAAAAAGTCAGAGGAGAAACTACAGGTTGGATTGGGTATACTCATTCTTACACAAATCGAATATTCCCTGAAATAAATCATGGCATTGAATTTCCAGCTAAGTATGATAGAAGACATGACTTATCTGTAGTTCTAAATCATGAACTTACAAAAAGATGGACAGCTTCAGCAGTATTTGTTTACTCAACAGGTTCAGCACTAACAATTCCAACTGAACGCTACATTATTGATGGTAATATTTATACAGAGTTCTCAGGTAAAAATGAATATAGAATGGATCCTTACCACA
The DNA here is from genome assembly GCA_964452095.1 of uncultured Weeksellaceae bacterium. Taxonomy (GTDB): domain Bacteria; phylum Bacteroidota; class Bacteroidia; order Flavobacteriales; family BACL11; genus DUAL01. The sequence goes on along the minus strand of CAYVKX010000031.1, from coordinate 14,128 downwards.
GAGCAGATATTTCATTGAATTACACAAAAAATCCTGACAAAAAGTATCATTCAACTTGGAACTTCTCTGTTTATAATGTTTACAATCGTAAAAATCCATACTTTATTTATTTAGATATTGAAGATACTACATCTGATGGTAGTGGTGGATTAAGTGCTGGAGGATTACAGCCAAAAGCATATCAGATGTCCCTCTTCCCTATTTTACCTTCAATTTCTTGGAACTTTAAATTTTAATCAGATGAAAAACTTACTTTATATATTTATTTCGCTTTTCATTCTTACTTCTTGTGAGGAAGAAATTGTACTAGAACTCCCTCTTACTTCTGATAAAGTTGTAGTAGAAGGGTATATACAACCCTCTTATCCTATCTTTTTACAATTAACAAATTCGAGTGGTTATTTTGATGAAATGTCAGAAAATGAAATGGTAAATGTATTTATTAATGATGCTAATGTTAGTGTAATAAGAATAAGTGATGGAATGGAAAAAAGTCTAGTTTATAACTCTTTTGATGATAAAAGTTCAGTTGGTATTTACTCAGATATGAATATGGAAAATCCTTTTGTTTTTGACAATACATTTGCTAAAGTTGGAGAAAGATATAAACTTGAGATTATATACAATAATGATACAATTACATCAATTACTGGAATTCCATATATTGAATCAGAAGCAGAAAAAATGATAGATAGTATTTGGTTTGTTGAAGATCCATTATTTCCAAACTATGGTGATTTTCACATGAGTTATAATGATGCAGATACTTTAGGAAACAATATTATGTTAGAGTCAAAAAGAACAACTTACTTTGAAGATAGTATTCCTTTAAGCGAACCTTTATTTATCAAATCTCTTTGGGGTACAGTTCGTAATGATTTTGAGGGTTTTAATGGAGTAAAAAACTTTGTAACTTATTTTGATAGAGGTGAGAACTCTATGTTTGGAGGGAGAGGTGATATGCACGATAGAAAGCAAGAAGCTCGTTTTGGTAATTTCCAAACCGAGCATATTGATGAAGAAACTGGTGACACTCTTCTAGCTGATGAAGTTTTAATTAGAATTAGTCAAATTGAAAGAGCTCCTTTTGAATTTTGGAGAAGTACAGAGTTTCAAGAACAAACAAATGGAAATCCTTTTGCAGAACCTATGAATTTGCAAACTAATGTAAAAAATGGATTAGGAGTTTGGGAAGGAAAAGGAGCAATTTATTATAAGGTTATTGCAAAAAAAGATACTACTTTTACCGAGCGTTACACACCAGAAATATTTGAAGCATTTTAACAAAAAAAATACAGAAACATGTCAGAAGAAATAGAAAAAATTGAAGTACTTATAATTGGATCAGGACCTGCTGGATATTCAGCTGCAATTTATGCATCTCGTGCTAATTTAAATCCAGTAGTTATACAAGGATTGCAACCAGGAGGGCAGTTAACAACAACAACAGAAGTTGATAACTATCCAGGATATCCTGAGGGAGTTGATGGAACTCAAATGATGGAGGATTTAAAGGCTCAAGCTGAGCGTTTTGGAACTGATACAAGGTGGGGAATGGTGACAAAAGTTGATTTTTCAAAAAGACCATTTAAAGTTGAAATTGATGAAACAACAAATGTACTAGCCGAAACTGTAATTATCGCAACTGGTGCATCAGCAAAGTGGCTAGGAATGGATGATGAAAAAAGGTTGAATGGCTATGGAGTATCAGCTTGCGCTACTTGTGATGGATTCTTTTACAAAGGAAAAGATGTTGTAGTTGTTGGTGCTGGTGACACTGCTGCTGAGGAAGCAACTTACCTAGCAAAAATGTGTAATAAAGTTACAATGCTTGTTAGGCGTGATGAAATGCGTGCTTCAAAAGCAATGCAAGATAGAGTATTTAAAACTGAAAACTTAGAAGTTTTATTTAACCATGAAACTAAAAGCATTAATGGAGAACCAGGGGCAGTTGGAGTTGAAAGCGTAACTGCTGTAAACAATAAGACAAGTGAAGAAACAATAATTCCTGCTGCTGGGTTTTTTGTTGCAATTGGACATAAGCCAAATACTGATTTATTTAAAGGTCAACTAGATATGGATGAAAGTGGGTATTTAGCTGTAACTCCTGGGACTGCATCAACAAAAATACCTGGTGTATATGCAGCAGGAGATGTAGCTGATCATGTATATCGTCAAGCAATTACTTCTGCTGGTACAGGGTGTATGGCTGCATTAGATGCTGAGAGATTCCTAGCAAGTCAAGAATAAACTAAATAAAAATGAAACTACCAAAAGTTGTACAAAAGAAACCTTATGTAATTGATGAAAAAGCTGGAAAAAAAGCTTTTTGTACTTGTGGCTTAAGCACAAAAGACCCTTATTGTGATGGTTCGCATAAAGGCAGTGATTTTACTCCTGAAATTGTAGAAATTACTGAAGATAAAAAAGTAGCTTGGTGCGGATGCAAACACTCCAAAAAAGGTGCTTTTTGTGATGGAGCACATGCTAAGATTTAGTTATTGGCTATTAGCTATTGAGTTTTTGTTAGTGGCTAGTTTTTCTGTGGACTAACTACTAACTACCGAATACTGTCTACCAAACTCTGTACTCCCTTAACTTTAGTTTAAACTCAGCTCGTTCTGCTTTAAAGAAAGGAACATTCCAAAATCCTTTGTAGTAAATATCAGTAGGAATATGCTTTTTGTTAAAATAATTTGTATGTACAATTACTTGCATATCCAAATCAATAAGCCAGTGCCGATAAGAGAAAATGTATTCTCTATAAATCACATTAAAATTTTCTTTATCAAAATAGGAAACAATCTTTCGGATTAGTGCTTCTGATAAATCATTCTTGCTTAAATCTTTTTTCACCTTCACAGTAAAACTATAACATGCTTTTCCATTATAAGAAGTTGTATCAATTTTATAGTCGTAATACTGCTGCATACTAATATCAAAAACCGCTAATTTTATAGCCATTTTCCCTTTCTTTTGCTCGGTATCCTCTGAACCAACAGAAAAACCAACCGTTTTTGCATCTCGCATATTTTGGCTTTCATTCTCATTTTTTCCATCAGATATTTTCAAACTTACATCAATTGTATCGTAAGGAAAAAATACTTCATCAAAAGCCTCAGGAGTATAATATTTGTATTTCCCATTTCGCTTAAATATTTTCCCCTCATCAAAAATAGAATCATCTGCCACCCATGCTTTTTCCCCATCAGAAAAATGATTTCCCCATTTTTTAAGAATCCCAATTGTATCCCCTTTTCTACCAAAAATATTCAGTTCACTTTCGTAATTGTGTGAGTAAAACCTAAGGTGCTTAAAAGCCATGTAAAAAGTAGTATCGGTTTTTACATAATGAATAAATTCATCCACATCAAAACCATCTTTTACGCCAGTTACCGTTACGCTATCAAGCAAAACTGATTTTACAATTTGCTCTTGAGCAAAAATAAAATTGGAAGAAAAAAGAAAATAAATAAATAGGCGTTTTAGCATTTTGCAAATATAAAAAAAGCAAGACAGCCAAAGCTGCCTTGCTAACAATTACACATAAGCCGGATTCTGTTCCTAAAAAAGGTGCTATCATTTATCTAGGATTAAAGTCGCCTTTAACCTCTAACTGCCTACCCCTCAAGATTGGGCGAGCAACCCAAAAATCCTGATATACATGGCATTGCACCACATAGAGTTTGCCTGATTTCACTACAGCCGAACTGTACTTGCTTTCTGTTGCACTGGTCCTCACCTCCGGTGGACGGATGTTATCCGCTATGCTGCTCTGTGGTGTCCGGACTTTCCTCTTCTACAATAAGAAGCGATAGCATCAGTAATTGCGAAACAAAAGTAGTTTTTTTACATTGAATATTTTAGGTTGTATCATAATAATATATTCGTGTTAAAATTTTCATTAATTTTACACCATGAAAAAAATTATATCAACAAGCAATGCCCCAAAAGCAATCGGTCCTTATAGTCAAGCGGTAATGGCGGGAAATACACTTTATTGTTCTGGGCAAATTGCAATTAATCCTGAAAGTGGAGCATTGAACAATGCGAATATTAAAACTGAAACTAATCAAGTGATGGGGAATTTAGAAGCAGTATTATCAGAAGCTGAAATGAATTTTGACCATGTAGTAAAGTGCACTATATTTTTAAAAGATATGAAGCAATATGCTGATGTAAATAAAGTATATGCAGAATATTTTGGTGATAAACCTCCTGCCCGAGAGGCGATAGAAGTCTCGGTTTTACCAAGAAATGTTAATGTAGAAATCTCATTAATTGCAGTAAAATAAATAATATATTTGCAACTTCAAAAAACAAAAAAATGAAAGCAATAGTTAGTATAATAATGGGTAGTACATCTGATATGCCAGTAATGAAAAAGGCAGCAGAATTTTTAAACGATATGGGAATTCCATTCGAAATAAATGCATTATCAGCACATAGAGTGCCACAGTTAGTTGAAAAATTTGCAACAAACGCAAGAGCAAATGGCATAAAAGTAATAATTGCAGGAGCAGGTGGAGCAGCACATTTACCAGGGGTAGTTGCGGCTTTTACAACCGTTCCAGTAATTGGCGTTCCTTGCCGTTCTTCTATCTCAATTGATGGATGGGATTCTATCCTTTCAATATTACAAATGCCTCCAGGAATTCCAGTAGCAACTGTTGGATTAGATGGCTCTCTAAATGCTGGAATATTAGCTGCTCAAATTCTAGCAACTGACAATGAAGAAATTCATGAAAAGGTAAATACTTACAAAGAAAACTTAAAGGAAAAAATTGTAAAAGCCAATAATGATTTGGCTAGTCATGAATATCCTTTCAGAGTACAATAAATTTACTATTTTAGGGCCTCCAATGAGGTTCTATTTTTTTACCATATTATTTTTACTTTTTGCATTAAGTAATTTTGCACAAAATACGGATGCAAGAAGCAATTCGCTAGGGGGTTGCGGACTTACACAAACGAATGTTTGGAGTAACTTTTCCAATCAATCTGGCTTAGCAGAAATCACAAAATTTACCGTAGGAGTTGGTACAGAAAATTCATTTGGAATTAAAGAACTTAGTACACATGCAGCTGTTTTTGCTCTTCCTGTAAGTGGTGGTGTTTTCGGATTGAATGTTGCTTATACTGGATTTGAACTATATAATGAAACCAAAATTGGTTTGGCTTTTGGAAAGAAATTAAGCGAGAGTTTTAATGTTGGTGTTCAAGTAGATTATCTGGGAATTTATGCAGATGGAAGCACCAATAATAGCAACAACTTTACTTTTGAAATTGGTGCTCAAAAAAAGCTAATGCGAGATTTAACTTTGGGTGCTCACATTTTTAATCCGATTGCAGTAAAACTAAATGAGACGGAAGTTATTCCCAGTGTTTTTAAGTTAGGATTGCGGTATGATGCGAACCAAAAAGTAAGTGTTTTCACAGAAACTAAATTGGAAAATGCTGAAAATGGAATGCTTAAAGTTGGCTTGGAATACAAAATAATTGAGCAATTGCAATTACGCACAGGATTCAGCACCAATCCTGCAAAAAACACATTTGGAATTGGTTATATGCTTAATAATATTCAGTTTGATATTGCAGTAAATCGCCATCAACTTTTGGGATATTCGCCACAGTTTTCGGTAAGCAGTACTTTTTAAGATGAAACGGCTTTTAATATTTTGCTTATTGGCAGGGCTTTCACTACTAAGTTTTGGGCAAGATAACAACCAACTTCTAGAGGAAATAGTTGAGCAGATTGCTGAAGAAAGTGATGAGGAATTAGATTATGCTGAACTTTATGAAGCGCTTTATTATTTTTCTGAAAACCCTATAAATCTTAATAAAACCACAAAGGAAGAACTAAGGGAATTATACTTTTTAAATGCTTATCAAATTGATAAATTATTAGCTCATATCAGTAAAAACGGCAAACTACTCTCCTATCTGGAATTGCAAACAGTTGCAGGATTTGATGTGCAAACCATTCAAAATTTATTGCCATTTATTAGCATTACCCAAAGGGTAACTTCAAAACAACTTCTCTCAAATATCAACCATTATATTATTATCAGAGATCAGTTTTATTTACAAGAACAAAAGGGCTATATTCCTGATGAAAATGGTGATATTCACTACTTAGGAAATTCGCACAGAACTTACTTTAAATACCGACTAAAAAACAACTTTTTGCAAGCAGGAATTACAGCCGAGAAAGATGCTGGGGAAAACTTTGCAGGCATAAATCAACCTTATGGTTTTGACTTTTACTCTGCACACTTGCAAGGTAAAAATATTGGAAAGATTAAGAATGTAATTATTGGAGATTACCAAATGAATTTCGGACAAGGAATTGTAATGCAATCAGGAATGAGTTTTGGAAAGTCATCAGAAGTAATTAACATACAGAAAAGCGGAAATTTAATAAAAGCACTCACTG
>CAYVKX010000031.1:0-7682 GCA_964452095.1 uncultured Weeksellaceae bacterium | reverse complement strand
TCAGAGGTGCTGCAATGCAGATTGAACCAATCAAAAATCTGAATATAATCACTTTTATTTCTTCTCACAGAGTAGATGCAAATATTACTGATACACTAGATAATGAAGAACTTATTTTCTCCTCAATTCAAGGGACAGGAATGCACAGAACGGAAAGTGAACTTTTGGATAAAAATGTGATTTTGCAAAACCATTTTGGAATGCACACAAATTACTATTATAAATATCTAAATCTTGGGTTTTCATACTACAACACTAAGGTTGAAGGCGTTTATGATAAAAATATTTCTACTTACAATCAGTTTGATTTTAATGGAAATACTAATCAGAATTTTGGACTAGACTACCAATATTTATATAGAAACATGAACTTTTTTGGAGAAATTGGAAGAAGTGCAAATGGGGGAATTGCTCATGTAAATGGAGTAATGATGGGCTTGGATAAAACAATTTCAGCATCCTTACTTTATAGAGATTACGCCAAAGATTACCAAAGTGAATACGCAAATTCCTTTGGAGAAAGAAGCACTCAAAACGAGAAGGGACTTTATTTTGGTTTGGAATACACACCACATCACACATTTAAAATAAAAGGATATGCTGATAATTATGAATTTCCTTGGCTAAGATTTGGAGTAGATGCTCCCTCAAAAGGAAATGATTATTTGTTGCAAGCAGATTACAAAATCAATAGAGCAAAAAAAATGTATGTGCGTTATAAATCAGAAACTAAGGAAGAACAACTCAAAGAATCTAGCACAATTACAGGGAAAAGAAAAGACAATTTCAGATTTCATATTAACTATAAAGAAGGAGAGAATTGGAGTTTCGCAAACAGATTCGAAAAAACTTTCATCAATTTAGATGCACAAAAAGAAAGTGGATTTATGTTTTATCAAGATGTAAAATACAAGCCCCTTTTTGGAAAATTTACTTTTACAAGCCGCTATGTTCTATTCAACACTCCTAGTTATGAAAGCAGAATATATGCTTATGAAAATGATGTGCTTTACGGCTACTCCATTCCGGCTTATTATGGAAAGGGAAGTAAATTTTATTTGGTTGCCAAATACAGTCTAATAAGAAATGTCGATATTTGGCTCAGGATTGCGCACACTTATTATACAGATAAAGATGTTGTAAAAAGTGGGTGGGAAGAAATTGAAGGAAATAAAATGACAGAAATTAAATTGCAATTAAGATATAAGTTCTGATGATTTAACAGATTCTGAAACAAATTCAGAATGACCGTATTGTTATTAGTGAAGATATATGAACTATTTGGAAAGTGTTAAACTAAAGATTTCCTCAGCTAAAAGCTCAGCACTTTCAGGGTTATTTCTAAACCATAATTCTGGTTCAATAAGTTCTAGTTCACTTAAAGATGGTTTGTTATTATTATCGTAAACAATATCAACTCTTGCGTATAATGGAGAATAAGGACACATTTCTAAACACAATTCCCCAAACTTTATTTCTTCTATTGTAGCATTGTATTTTTCTACAGTTCCTCCATGATCATCTTGAACTCTGAAATCACCTTTCTTAGCTGTCTTTTTTACTGCATGTGTATATTTTCCTGCTATCATTATTAAGGAGATTTCTCCTTGTGTAGTTATGTTTTTAAGGTACTCTTGAAATAACATACTTTCTTCTGAAATTAATTCAGAAAATAGGTCCTCAAATTGATTGTAATTATCTAATGTTACTTTATAAGTGTGCCTAGCAGCACCAGAAATTGCGGGTTTTATTACTACAGTTTCCCAATTTATTTGTTCAAATAATTCTTTTAATGTAGTTTTTTCTTCTTTTTCTATAAATAGAGTAGGAGCTATATTTATTTCTTCCTTAGCTAAGTCTTTCAAATAATGTTTGTCAATATTCCAATTGATTATCTCAGAAGAATTAATAAAGTTTGTTTTGGTTTTTGTTGAATCTAACCATTTGAAAAACTCATCAAACCTTTCAAAATAATCCCAAGTAGTTCGGAAAATTGCATTTTTGGTTGTTGTCCAATCAAAGTTTGGATCTGCCCAATCTTTCTTACAGACTTTTAGCCCTTTCTTTTCTAGTGCAGTTTGTAAAATTTCATCTTCTAGTAATACTTGATCAATATACCAATCAGTTTTTGGAGGGTTTACATATCTGTGATCAGTAAGAATAACAACATCATACATTATTCAATAATCAAAGTTTTACCTTCTTTAGAAATTTTAATTCCTTTATTAGTAGGTCTTCCTAATAAATCAAAAGTATATTTTTTCTGATTAATTTTTTCTATTTCTTTAATAGTTGTAATTCCAAATGGAACAAGTTGCACATCCTCTATTACAATATCATTATTCAAAATTGTTGCATTTATAGTTTTTGAATAATAGCCAGTTTTACTAAATGTAAAATTATAATTTCCTTGGTAAATATGTCTGTGATAGTTTCCAATTGGCAAAGAAGAATATACATGAGAGCTATCAATATCATGTCCATTTATTTCAATTTTTGCTTTAATTGGGTTTCCAGTAATGCTATCTGTTACTATTCCTCTTATTCCAAATAAGGATTGTTCCATATAGTTTAAAAGTGAAGGGTAATTAGCATCCCATAAGGTTGGTAAATCATTAGGATTTGGTGTTTTGTCATCCGAAAGTTCTAAAGTAAACTCTTTGCAATACCTAAAGTAATTCATGTAATCTTGCCTTCCTCCATCTACCTCATACCAATCCCAGCCATTTGTAATTCCATCATTCAAATAATTGAAATATCCATTTCCACTATTTGCTTGGCAGCTATCCGCATATTCTTGTGATACATATTGCCACCAGTTGTCATCAGCAGTTAAGTTACTCCAAGTGTCCCAAGGATAATTTGCAACTTCAGCACCACCATGCATATTTGCAGAAATGGTAAAATTGATGCTATCAGCTAATCCTAAGAAGATGTTTGTTTCAGTTTGATAAGGGTTTCCGTCAGGATGAAGTCCATCTTCAGGGTCAGGATAATTTCTGTTTAAATCTACCCAATTTGCATTATATCTTATTGCACTCCATACATCCTGGTTTCCACCATAATAAGCTCCATCTGGGTTGGCAAGTGGATTTATCCAAATGTCAATATTATCAACTAATTCAGTCAATCGTAAGTTGTTTCCATATCCGTTTAAAATATGGTCAATTAATCTTAGGCTTAAGACGTACCCTGCTAATTCATCTCCATGCATTGATGAAGTATAAAGGAATGATGGCTCATTTTCCTTTTGTCCAACATTATTAGAAATTTGTACTGCAAGAATTTCTCTCCCAGAATTAAGAGTTCCTAAATGATGAATTTTACAGATAGATGGGAAAGAATCTGAAAATGCAATCATCATGTCAACATATTCTTCATAAGTAGGGTAGTAGTCCCAATTATTTTTACTTCCATTTGAAAAACTTAAATCCTTTTTGGGAATGATAATATGTTCAATTTCAAGTTTAAGGAAATCAGCATATTCTTTTTTGTTCGCGTAAGCAAAAGCTAATTCAGTATTTGTTTTGTGGTCAACAGAAACAATTTCAGAAATATCGTTTAACTGATTTTTATTATCATATTTAAATGAAAAATAAATTGCTCCTCTTTCAGAGAAAATTTCATTGATATTTTGAGAAATCCCTAAAAGCGGAATTAATAATAGTAGGAGTATTTTTTTAATCATTTTTGAATTTGTAATAAGCTAATAAAGGAAAAAAGAGTGCTAATAAAATAAGAGTAATACCATCTAACCATTTTGCTCCAGGTAAGTGCGCATGGTAGGAAAAGAAAGTAACAGCAGTCATGAAGCCACTGAAACCTCCTAGGAAATAGACTAATTTTTTCATGATAAAAATATTTAATTATTAATTTCTGAATTTATTAAGTATTTCTTTTACTGCATCTTTATGAATTGTAAAAGTCATCATTTTTAGTTTTACAAAATCTTCATGGTAAAAGTAATATCCTGGGAAGTTTCCATTTCTAGCGCCACTTCCACTATCTTTAATTAAAAACCACCAATCACCATTATTATCAATTTTATACCCAATTAAATGTATGGCATGATCATCAGTTGTTGTACCGTTAGAAAAACGAAACTGTCTTGCATTCTCATCAATAAACTCAGAAGGAATATCATAAGAAGGAATCATTGCAACATCATGTAAAGAAGAATAACCACTTTCTGATACATCTCCACCAATTGAAATAGAATATCCACTTTTAATCGCATTTTTAATTGCAAACATAAACTCATCTAAAGGTACATTGTAGTATGCATCACTTCTCCACCAATTATCAGGAACTTTGTATTCTTCTTGGCTCCAATATGGTTTTTGCATTAGACTCATAAAATCAACATAATCATTAGGTCTAAGTTTACTTACATTTTTCATAAATGTCATTGGAGTATAACTTCTCCCATTGTACTTGAATGAAGTTGGAGGAGCGCCCATATAATGATTTAAAATAGATTTTACATTTGATAAAATTGCTTCTTCATCCCAGAAGTTTGTTGTTTTACAATTGTTTAAGTAGGTTTTGATTTCTCCAAACATCTTTTCATGATTGTAAAAAGGTTGCTCAGATGGTTTTCCTTCATAAGCTTCAAAAGGTACTATTCCATACAATTCCATCATTCTTTGTACCGCATTTGTTTCAGAGCCTTCTCCCAAATGTATGGTTCCTCTGGAGTTTATATATCCTCTTGCCTTTTCAATGTACTCAAAGTAAACAGGGTAAAGTTCTGATAAATTAATGTTTTTTCCTGTAATTCTGTGTATTTCACTTTCGTAAAAAGATGTTGTAGAAAAACACCAACAAGTCCCTGTGTTTCCTTGTGAAATTGGATTTTCTGCTTCAACAATTGTAAATTCATCTAAACTTTTTGGAATTTCTTTTCCATCAAAATTCATTTTAAAAGATTTGTATTCTTCCTTTTCTGCTTTGTCGTATTTATTGCTTTCACTTACAATTTTACCATAAAAGTTGTTAGAATAACTTTCAAATTTTCCTTTATCTTGTGCTATAATTGATGAGCTTATCAATAATAAAACTCCTATTTTTTTTATCATAATTATTTGTTTTGATTTTGAAAGCCCAAAGTTAGAGTAAATTTGTAATTTGCACGCCTAACTAACTAAAAACATTATTTTATGAAAGCCTTAAAACAAATTTTAAAATGGGTACTAATTACTGTGCTTGCTTTTACCTCATTTAACTTCTTCATTTCGTCAGATTATGAGTTTGAAAGATCAATTGAAATTGATGTTCCACCTCATGTGGTTTACGAGCAAGTAACCAATTTAAAAACTTGGAAAGATTGGGCTGTTTGGTGGAAACAAGATACTACTATTGCAACAACACATTCTGGGGAATCTGCAGGTAAAGGTGCTAGAATGGATTGGGTAGGAGCTGATGATATGAAAGGTGGTTTGGAAATAGTAGAATGCAGTTTGGATAGTATGCGAACAGACCTTGATTTTGGTACTATGACAACATCTGGGATTTGGAAATTTGAAGTATCAGAAAATGGAACAACTGTAAAGTGGGGAATGAGAGGGAATATGCCTTTTTTCTATAGATTCTTTACTTTGTTTTTTGAGAAAATGGCAGCTCCAGATTTTGAAAATGGACTTATTGGACTAAAAGAATATTGTGAAAAAATTCCTTCTCGTTCTTCAGATGCTGAAATTGTAGATTGGGAGGAACAAACTTATATCAGCTATAATGTAGAGTGTGATTTTGCGAATATTGGTCAGGCAATTGGAGAAGGTTTTGGTGTTGTTTTTGGGCATGTTCAAGCGAATAATTTAATTCCACTTTCTAGCCCTTTTGCAATTTGGGGAGATATGGAACATTCCATGTTGGAAAATGGTAATATTCAATTTGAAGTTGGTGTTATGGTAAATAATGCAATTGGAGGAGAAGGAATAAATACAGGAAAAACTTCCTCTGGGAAAGCACTACAAGCTACACATTATGGGGCTTATGAAATGAATGGAACTACATATAATGTTTTGGAAAAATATGCTGAGGAAAATAATCTGAATATTTCTATGGATAACTCATTTGAATTTTACACTAATGATCCAACTTTAGTTGCTCCAGAAGATGTAGAAACTCTTGTTGTTTTTGAGATTCAGTAGAAACTTTAATTATTTATGATTTGGCAGAATAAGCTGGACTCATAAGGTTTTTTTCTTTGTTTTACTATGTCATCTTGAGCTTGTCGAAAGATCTCCAGTTTCCATCTTTTAGTATCTGTAGATATCTCACTCAAGGTTCGATATGACAAACTTATTTATTGTTACAACTTAATCTTCAGCCCCATATTAAAGAAGTAACCATCTAAAGGTGCCCAAACTTCATTGAATTGAGGACTACCATCCGTTAGTACATTTCCTACATTGGATTGTCTTACATCTGTAAAGTTCTCTGCATTTAGGAAGATGACAAAATTATCAATGGTGCGCTCTACAATTATTCCTGTTGTAAATAAACTTTCAGTAATAGGTCCATTGTTTAGGAATTGCCCTGATTTATAATCGTAATCCCAACCAATACGCCATTTGTTATCCATTACAAAAAGTAAATCTCCTTTTATGCTGTGCTTAGGCGTAAGGGTAAGCGGTTTTTTATCTGTTCCATTTTTTAGGTATGCATCTGTGTAGGTGTAGCCAAAAAACCAAGTGAATTTATCAACCGTTAGTTTTATTTGTGATTCAAAACCTTTAGACAGTAGAGAGTCGTTTGTTTGTTCGTAAAACAGATTGTTAATAACCTTTTCATTTAAGGTAATTGGGTTATCAATTACATTGTAAAAGAACATTTGGTTTAAGGAAAGCAATACATTATCTGTTCCAAAAGTAGATTGATATTTGAAGTCAATGTTGCTTCCGTACGATTCTTCCGCAACTAAATTGTCAAAATCCACTGCTCTAACATTTCTGTATCCGTAAGGTTCTGCTTCTTCATTAAAAATGGTTGGCATTCTATATCCCATTCCTCCTCCTAATCGGATAGTAAATTCGGGAGTTAGTTTGTATAAAGCAGAGATTTTCGGAAGTACAAAAGATTGCCCTCCATTTTTAGAACTAAAGGTAGTTGCAGTCACATAATCTGTTCTCAATCCACTTTCTAATGCCAATTTATTTGTTACATTCCAAAGGTGGTTTATATATAAACCAAGGGTTTGAAATTCTTGACTTCTTGAAGGTTGCCTTCCATTAGTCCTTTCTGAAAACATATCAGCAAGTGAGTTTAGTCCAATATTGATATTTTGATTATCTTTACTAATGTTGTAGTTTAGTTCTGAAAAGACATTAGCTTGAAGTCCTTTAAATGTAGTTGAAGTTCCTAACATATTTTCATTAATATTGATATATCTATCAAAATATGAAAAACTATTTTTCAGGGAGATTGTTTTATTTTTAGTCAGATTATAATTTGCAGAAAATTGTGTTGTGAAACGGCTACTTTCTTGTGCATCTAAAAAGTATATTGAAGTTACATTGTCATTTCTTATCCAATCCATAGTACCCCCTTTTCTGTTTTCCTTAGAAATTGTCACTCCAAAATACAAATCCATTTTTTCATTCGGATTGTAAAACAGTTTTGGGTTAAAGTTAAATTTAGATACTTGTGCAACATCAGAAAAGTCATCATTATCTGCATCA
>CAYVKX010000030.1:20147-20824 GCA_964452095.1 uncultured Weeksellaceae bacterium | reverse complement strand
ATTGAAAGAATAAAAAACTACAATGTTTCTGTAAAAGAAATAGATGGGAAAATTATTTTCTTACGCAAATTAAAAAAAGGAGGAAGTGAGCATAGTTTCGGAATCCATGTAGCGAAAATGGCGGGAATGCCTAGAGAAATAGTAAAAAGAGCTAATACTATTATGGGGCAATTAGAAAGTTCTCATTCTGCTGAGAAATTGAAAGAAAGGGCAAAGAATATCAATAAAAATGATGAGATGCAGCTGAGCTTTTTCCAATTAGATGACCCAGCACTTATGCAAATAAGAGATGAAATATTGGATATTGACATCAATACGCTTACTCCTGTTGAGGCGCTAATGAAACTCAATGAAATAAAAAAACATATCGGGAAAAAATAAAAAAGTTTCAGGGCTTTGCAAAAACGAATATTTAATTAAATTTGCCGACCGATTGCGAGTGTAGCTCAGGGGTAGAGCATCACCTTGCCAAGGTGGGGGTCGTGGGTCCGAATCCCATCACTCGCTCAAAAAATCCCTCATTTGAGGGATTTTTTACTAGCCGCCCGGATGGTGGAATTGGTAGACACGTTGGACTTAAAATCCAATGAACAGTAATGTTCGTGCGGGTTCAAGTCCCGCCTCAGGTACTAAATAGATTCGTATATACCTCTACGAACAAGCTCTTTTTTAATAGC
>CAYVKX010000030.1:0-20137 GCA_964452095.1 uncultured Weeksellaceae bacterium | reverse complement strand
GTAGTGATTTTAACGAGAAAAGTGATTCTAAATCTACTTTGACTTTTTGAAATTCCTGTTCGTCAAGAGTACAAAAAGCAGAAACGAAAGTTTCTGCTTTTTTGTTTTATAGTGCATCTGTAAAAAATAGGTATCTTTACCAAAATATAAATTTATCCAACTATGAGAAATATATATTTGATTTTAATTAGTTCTTCTTTATTCTTTATTTCTTGTAAGAAATGTAAAGATTGCACAAGAATATTTGAGACAGAATTCACCTATACCGAACTGGATAGTATTGTTCAAAATATTTCCTATGAAGTGGGTGGCTATACACTGCCTAATGGGAATACAGTAGATACTATTTTTAACTATATTGATTGGGCTGATTTTGGGTTTTTAAATCTAGATGATTTAAATAAAGAACACCAATATTGTAATAATTCATTTACTACTGGCCCCACAAATTCATTAACTGAAAGAGAAAATCTGGATGAAACTTGGTGGTCTAATGGCACTATTTATAATGATGGAACAGATAGTTCAGTATTTATTTTTGGGACTTCTTATTATAATTGTAGGTGAAATTAAATGTGGGCTACAATAATATCTGTTGCGCCACCATTTTTTTTGATATAATCAGTGGTACTATTTTTATCAAAATTATTGAAAGAATCAATTGCTGAAGTGAGGTCTTGATAATTATTAATGCTTTTCGCTCCTTTTAATACTATCAATTCTTTAGCCTCTTTAAATTTCTGGTAATTCGGCCCAAAAATAACAGGCAAACCAAAAGTAACAGCTTCCAAAATATTATGGATTCCCGCACCAAAACCACCACCAATATAGGCGATTTCCCCATACCTATAAATAGATGAAAGCAAGCCGATAATATCAATAATTAGCACATTTTTCGCATTAATATTTTCAGTTGTTGCTTCAGAAAAAAGAAAGCCATTTGTCCTTTTTTGTAATTGCTGAACCATTGAAAGTTCGTGTGGAGCAATAATGTAATTCCATTGCGGATTCTCTTTAATATATTGAGTCAAAAGCACTTCATCTTTTGGCCAAGTGCTGCCACAAATTATGGTAGGTTTATTTTCGGTAAAAGTTTTTATCAAAGGAAGTTCTTCTTCATTTTCAGCATTTGTTTTTACACTATCAAACCTAGTGTCACCACTAATTGTAACATTATTTAAATGAATGCTTTGAAGCAGTTTCTTTGATTTTTCATCTTGTACAAAAAAGTGCGTAATGTTTTTTAGTTGCCTAGCAAACCACCCAAATTTAAAAAAAACTTGCTCTTTTCTAAAGATAGTAGAAACAGCATAAAGTGGAATATTTTGATTTTTAAGTGTCGTCATATAATTAAACCAAAACTCATATTTTACAAAAATGGTTTTTATCGGATTTACAATATTGATAAACTTTCTTGCATTTGCTTTAGTATCAGCAGGAAGATAAAAAACAAAATCAGCAAGAGGTGTGTTTTTTCTTATTTCAAATCCTGAAGGGGAGAAGAATGTCAGTAGAATTTTATGTGTTGGATACTTTTTTTTGTAGCCCTCTATTATGGGTTTTCCTTGCTCGAATTCCCCTAAAGATGCACAGTGAAACCAGACAATTTTTTCTTCATTTTTGGTAGCAACTTCTAACTTTTGAAAAATATTTTTTCTCCCAATTACCCAAAGTTTTGCTTTTGGCTTAAAGATGCTTGCAATCCTAATTCCTAAAATATAAAATTGGACACTTATATTGTACAAAAATTGCATTATCGGTAATGAAATTCTTCTGTATTTTTTCTAAAAACGGGAATAATAAATCCTGCTTTTACACCTACTGCAATATCATTTCTATATTTCTCAGAGGTGTAGTTCCTCTTATCAAAATTATAAGTTCTTAAGTTTTTTGTCCAACCTTTTATTAGCTCCACTCCTGCAAAAAATTTCATACTATTTTTTTTGCTGAAATACATATAATTTACATTAACTTTCATGCTAAACCCTCCTGATAATCTGTCGTATCCTTTTTTGTAATCATCATCCAAATGAGGGATGATATCTTCCTGAGTTTGTATGCGAATTTTATGTTGCATATAGCCAATTCCTCCTAGTAGATAAATTCCAGAATTATTGTTTTCAGAAAACAAAAATGCTTTTCCACCATTAAAGAAAGCAGAAAACCCTCTTTCAAAAGTCATAACATTTGCAAAAAGCCCATCTTTATTTATTATCTCCCCATTTTCGGTAGCAATACCATCAAATAAGTTTTCCTTTTTTATTTTAGAGCCAAAAATATAAGAGCCATCCACTGCAAAAAGCAAGTTGCTACTAGTTTTTTTCAGAAAAGAGATGCCAATAGAGGAGTTGTCTCCATAATTTTCCTGCAATTCTGCCATAGGAAATTGGTGAGTGTAGTCAAACATAAAGGCCGATAAACTGCTTTTCTTATCTTGAGCAAATATTTGGATTGCAGAAAAACAAAGTAAAATAAGTAATGCTTTTTTCATCAATTTAATTTGGGCGTAAAGTTAATCTTTTTCGTTTTTCGGTAAACGCATTTAGGCAGTAATAATTGTCTATATTTGCCGTTTATAAAAATTGATGATGAAATTGCAAATGGTTGACCTTGGCGGTCAGTACAAAAAAATACAAACTGAAGTTGAAAAAGAAATTGCAGAGGTATTAAACTCCTCTGCTTTTATCAATGGACCGAAAGTACATGAATTCCAGAAAGATTTGGAAAGTTATCTGGGTGTTAAACAGGTGATTCCTTGCGGCAATGGTACTGATGCCTTGCAGATTGCATTGATGGCTTTGGGTTTAGAAATAGGAGATGAGATTATTTGCCCTGATTTTACTTTTGTAGCTACTGCTGAGGTAGTGAAATTACTTGGGCTAAAAGCAATTTTTGTAGATGTAGATAAAGATACTTTCAATATTGATACTGAAAAATTAAAGCAAGCAATTACGCCAAAAACCAAGGCAATTATTCCTGTGCATTTATTCGGACAATGTGCTAATATGGAAGAAATTCTAAAAATTGCTTTGGAAAATAATTTGCATATAATTGAAGATACTGCACAAGCTATTGGTGCTGATTATATTTTTGCTGACGGCAGCAAACAGAAAGCAGGAACGATTGGAACGATTGGAACTACTTCTTTTTTCCCCTCTAAAAATTTAGGCTGTTATGGGGATGGTGGTGCTATTTTTACCAGTGATGATGCCTTGGCAGAAAAGATGAGGAAAATGGTAAATCATGGCATGGAAGATAGGTATCATTACAAATATATTGGCGTAAATTCCAGGTTGGATAGTGTGCAAGCAGCAATACTAAATATTAAACTAAAACGATTAAAAGATTATAATTCTGATAGAATAAAAGCAGCTAATTATTATGATAAATGCTTTGCAAAAAACAAGAGAGTAACCACCCCAAAAAGAGCCGATTTTTCCACCCATGTTTTTCATCAATATACTTTGAAATTACAAAATGTTGATAGAGATAAATTGTGCGAACATCTACAAAATAAAGGGATCCCTTTTGGTATTTATTATCCAGTTCCTTTACATCAGCAAGCTCCTTATAAAGAGAAAATATTTGCAAATACCGACTTTTCGGCAACTGATGAACTTTGTAAAACGGTTTTATCTTTACCCATGCACACCGAACTAACAAATGAGCAAATGGATTTTATTTCAAACACCATAATTGATTTTATTAATGAGTGATTCTAATACATATTTCTCACACCCAACAGCCGTAATTGATGATGGATGCACCATTGGCAATGGCACGAAAATTTGGCATTTTTCACATTTAATGGAGCGAGCAGAAGTTGGGAAAAACTGTATTATTGGACAAAATGTATTTATTGCAAATAATGTGGTTTTAGGCAAAAATGTAAAGGTGCAAAACAATGTTTCTTTGTATAGTGGCGTGATTTGTGAGGATGATGTTTTTCTGGGGCCTTCCATGGTTTTTACGAATGTAAAAAATCCAAGAAGTGCGGTGGTAAGAAAAGATGAATTCAAAAACACTTTGATAAAAAAAGGTGCAACAATTGGGGCAAATGCAACAATCGTTTGTGGTGTAAATATTGGGGGATTTGCTTTTATTGGCGCGGGGGCAGTTGTTACCAAAAATGTACCAAATTATGCAATAATGATGGGAGTTCCTGCAAAGCAAGATGGTTGGATGAGCGAATATGGAGAAAGATTAATTTTTAATGATGGTAAAGCAATTTGTCAAGTTACAAATCAGCAATACAAATTAGAAAACGGAATTGTAGAAAAAATATGAATGAAGTTAAGAAAATAGGGTTTGCAGTTGTTGGATGTGGGCATATTGGAAAGCGTCACATTGCAGAAATTAAAGCCAATCCTAAAGCAGAACTTTTAGCTGTTTGTGATGTAAAACCTGCAACTGAATTTGAAAATTTTGGAGTTCCTTTTTTTGAAAGTTTGTATGTACTTTTATCCTCTGAAATTAATATAGATGTCATCAATATCTGTACGCCTAATGGTTTGCATACTACTCAAAGTCTTCAGGTATTGGACTATTGCAATGTGCTTGTAGAAAAGCCAATGGCACTAAAAAAGCATGAAGCAGACACCTTAATTCAAAAAGAAAAAGAAAGCAGAAATCAGCTTTTTTGTGTTATGCAAAACAGATATTCTCCTCCTGCAGTTTGGCTAAAATCTTTAATAGAGAACGATACTCTTGGTGAAGTTTACATGGTAAATTTGAACTGTTTTTGGAACAGAGATGATAGGTATTATTCTTCTGCTGATTGGAGAGGAACAATGGATTTAGATGGAGGTACACTTTTCACTCAATTTTCTCATTTTATTGATATTTTGTTTTATTTATTTGGAAAAGTAAAATTGAAAAATGCAATTCTTTCAGATTTTAATCATCAAGATACAACTGATTTTGAAGATAGTGGAATTATTCAGTTTGAATTGAAAAATGCTGGAATTGGAAACATGCAATTTTCTACAGCAGTTTTTGATAAAAATATGGAATCAAGTATTACAATTATTGGCGAAAAAGGTAGCGTAAAAGTGGGCGGACAATACATGGAAAAAATTGAATATTGCCATATAGAAAATTACGAAATTTCAGAGCTAAAAAAGAGCAATGGAGAGCATGATTATGGAAAATATAAAGGTAGTGCAAACAATCATCATTTTGTAATTGAAAATGTGATAGAAACTTTAAAAGGCAATGAAAGTAAAGATGCAACTCCAGCAGAATGTTTAGAGGTTATTGCCTTTATTGAAGATGTTTATAAAAGAAGAAAAGTAAAATCAATAAAAAATTAAAATTGGTATTTTTGTAAAAAATAAAAAATGAGTAAAACAATATTAATAACAGGAGGAGCAGGCTTTATTGGCTCGCATGTTGCAAGATTATTTGTAAATAAATATCCAGATTATAAGATAGTAAACCTTGATAAATTGACTTATGCAGGTAATCTAGAAAATTTGAGAGATATTGAAAATTATAGCAATTATATTTTTGAAAAAGGAGATATAGTGGATAAGATTTTTATTGCTGAACTTTTTGCAAAATACAATTTTGATGGTGTAATTCACTTAGCTGCTGAAAGTCATGTTGATAGGTCAATTACAAATCCAATGGAATTTATAATGACAAATGTAGTTGGTACAGTAAATCTATTAAATGCAGCAAAAAACTTATGGAAAGGAAATGAAGATGGGAAATTATTTTATCATGTTTCTACTGATGAGGTGTATGGAAGTTTAGGAGATACTGGTCTGTTTTTAGAAACTACTTCTTATGATCCTCAATCGCCATATTCATCTTCCAAAGCGAGTTCTGATCATTTTGTTCGTGCTTACGGAAATACTTATGGTATGCCGTATGTGATTTCAAATTGTTCTAATAATTATGGGCCAAATCAGTTTCCTGAGAAGTTATTACCACTATTTATAAATAATATCAGAAATGGGAAATCATTACCAGTTTATGGTGATGGGAAATTCACAAGGGATTGGCTTTATGTAGTTGATCATGCTATTGCGATTGATAAAATTTACCATGAAGGAAGAAATGCTGAAACTTATAATATTGGTGGATTTAACGAATGGACAAATATTGATTTGATTAAAATATTATGCAAGCAAATGGATATTGCCTTAGGGAAAGAAGTTGGAACTGCTGAACAGTTAATTACTTATGTAAAAGATAGGCCAGGACACGATAAACGCTATGCAATTGATGCAAATAAATTGAAAAATGAATTGGGCTGGGAGCCATCTTTGCAGTTTGAAGAAGGACTTACTAAAACAATAGCTTGGTATTTGGATAATGAAAAATGGATGGATAATATTACATCAGGAGATTATCAGAATTACTACAAAGAACAATACAGTTAAATGTTAAAATGGTTTTCTAAAAAGAAAAAGGAGGAGGAGTTAGAGTCTCTTGATTTTTCAATTTTGAGAACAGATATTCATTCGCATTTTATTCCTGGAATAGATGATGGTTCTCCTGATATGGAAACTTCAATTTCCTTAATTAAAGAGATGCATAAGTTGGGCTTTGAGAAGGTGATTACTACTCCTCATGTTATGAGTGATTTTTACAAAAACTCTTCTGAAACTATCTTAAAAGGACTTGCGGATATTTGCTCAGAACTTAAAGTTCAAAATATTAATATGGAAATTGAAGCTGCTGCTGAATACTATATTGATTATGATTTTGAGCAAAAAATAGGTAAGGAAAAATTCTTAACTTTTGGTGATGATTATATTTTAGTTGAACTATCCTTTATGGAAGCGCCTAAAAATTTGTTTGATATTATTTTTAAATTACAACTTGAAGGATATAAAGTAGTGTTGGCACACCCTGAGAGATATGCATTTTTCACAATGAAAGACTATGAAGAGTTAGTAAATAGAGGTGTGTTTTTGCAAGTTAATTGGCTTTCAATTATTGGGTATTACTCTCCTCAAATTGAACAAAAAACAAAGGTATTAATTGATGCTGAAATGGTGAGTTTTATCGGTAGTGATTGTCATAATATGAATCATGCTGAACTATATAAAAAATGCCAAACTAAAAAAGCTTGGCATGATTTAAATAATAGTGGAAAATTATTAAATAATACTTTATAAAGTAGCGCTAGATGTTTCTAGTTTTCTATCTATTTTTTTAAATAATCCCTGTAAAACTTTTCCAGGACCAACTTCAGTTACTGAAGATAATCCATCAACAATCATTTGTTGCATAGTTTGTGTCCAAAGTACTGATGCGGTAAGTTGTTTCTTTAAGTTTTCTTTAATTTCTTCCGGATTTGCAATTGCAGTAGCTGTTACATTCTGATAAATAGGACAAATACCTTCTTTAAAGTTGGTAGCGTCAATTGCAGATTCAAGTTCTGCTCTTGCAGGCTCCATAAGTGGAGAATGAAAAGCCCCTCCAACAGGAAGTTTTAGAGCTCTTCTTGCTCCAGCTTCCGTAAGTTTTTTACAAGCAATATCAATTCCTTCATTACTACCAGAAATAACTAATTGCCCTGGACAATTATAGTTTGCTGGAACTACCACTTCATCAATACTAGAACAGATTTGTTCTACCACTTCATTTTCTAACCCTAAAACAGCTGCCATAGTAGATGGATTTTGCTCGCAAGCTTTTTGCATTGCTATAGCTCTTTGTGATACTAGTTTTAATCCATCTTCAAAGGATAAATATCCTGCTGTAACTAATGCAGAGAATTCACCAAGTGAGTGTCCTGCAACCATTTTAGGTTTGAAGGAATCCCCTAAAACTTTTGCTAAAATCACAGAATGCAAGAAGATTGCAGGTTGTGTTACTTTTGTTTGCTTTAGTGCTTCAGCATCCTCACCAAACATGATGTCCGTAATTGAAAACCCTAAAATTTCATTTGCTTTTTCAAACATTTGTTTTGCATCTGCTGATGCTTCATATAAGTCTTTTCCCATTCCAGGAAATTGGGCTCCTTGCCCAGGAAATACATATGCTTTCATTTTTTATCTTATTAAATTCATAAACTCTGCTCTCGTTTTTTCATCTGACATGAAAATCCCTGAAAATGCAGAAGTTGTTGTTGAAGAATGTTGTTTTTGCACACCTCTCATTTGCATGCAAAGATGTTGCGCTTCTATTACAACTGCAACTCCTTTCGGGTTTAAAGTTTCTTGTATACAGTCTTTTATTTCATCAGTTAATCTTTCTTGTACTTGCAATCTTCTTGCAAATACATCTACAATTCTTGGTATTTTACTCAATCCCACAATATGTCCGTTTGGTATGTAAGCAATATGTGCTTTTCCGAAAAATGGCAACATATGATGTTCGCATAAAGAGTAAAGTTCAATATCCTTAACTAAAACCATTTGACTATAATCCTCAGCAAACATTGCGGATTTCAGGATTTCTGACGGGTCTTTTTCGTAACCATTTGTAAGAAAATCCATTGATTTAGCTACTCTTTCTGGTGTTTTTAATAGACCTTCCCTTTCAGGATTTTCTCCAATTTCTGAAAGTACAGATTTTATATTTGTAGCTAGTTTTTTATTATAATTATCACTCATATTTTTATAAATAGGCTGCAAATATACCATATATTTGCCATATGAATGTGTTAATTGTTGCTGCTACAAAGTCAGAAATAAATTCTGAAATAATATTAGGGTTTTCTACTCTAATCACTGGAGTTGGAATGGTGAATACTGCAGTTAATCTTACTAAGGAATTAGTAAACAATAATTATGATTTAGTTATAAATATGGGGATTGCGGGTTCTTTTAATTCTTTAATAAAAGTAGGTGATGTGGTTGAAGTTGAGGAGGATATTCTATCTGAAATTGGTTTTGAAGATGGAAATAGCTTCTCAGAGTTTACTGATATTAATATTCAAAATTCTTATAAAAATCAGTCAAGAACATCATTAAAAAAAGTGAATTCGATTACTGTTAATACAGTTCATGGAAATGAAGAGTCTATTGCTGAAATTAAAACAAGATTGAATCCTGATATTGAAAGTATGGAAGGTGCTGCTGTTTTAAAAGTTTGTCAAGAATTTAATATTCCTTGTATGCAAATTCGATCAATTTCTAACAAAGTAGAAAAAAGAAATAAAGATAATTGGAATATTGAGTTAGCAATTAAAAATCTTAATAGTGAGGTTGAAAAAATACTTGAAAAATTATGAAATTAACTTTAGGCTTTTCTCCTTGTCCGAATGATACTTTTATTTTTGATGCACTAGTCCATCATAAAATTGACACAGAAGGATTAGAATTTGATGTGGTTTTTGCAGATGTAGAACAGCTAAATATTTGGGCGCTTGAAGGAAAATTAGATGTAACAAAACTTTCATTTAATGCATTTACACATTGTGTTTCAGATTATGTGTTGTTAGATAGTGGCTCTGCTCTTGGAAGAAATTGTGGCCCTCTTTTAATTAAGAAACCAGAAACTATTTTGTCAGAAAATTCTAAAATTGCTATCCCTGGGAAATATACAACAGCAAATATGCTTTTAGAAATTGCACATCCTGAATTTAAGAATAAGGTCGAAACTCTTTTTTCAGAAATTGAGAATAATGTTCTTAAAGGAAAAGTTGATGCGGGGTTAATTATTCATGAAAACCGTTTTACCTATCAAGATAAGGGCTTGGAAAAGCTAAAAGATTTAGGTGAGTTTTGGGAGCAAGAAACAGGACTTCCAATCCCTCTCGGAGGAATTGTAATAAAAAGAGAGTTTCCTTTGGAAATTCAGAAAAAATTTGAACGAGTATTGAGAAAATCTGTAGAATTTGCATTTGAGAACAGAGAATCTTCTTCAGAATTTGTTAGCTGTCATGCTCAAGAAATGGACAAGGATGTGGTAGAGGCTCACATAAATTTGTATGTGAATGATTTTTCTGTCTCATTAGGAAAGTTGGGAAGAACGGCAGTTGAGAAAGTTTTTGAAAAAGCAGGGAAAGAGTCTAATTCTATATTTATCGGGAAGTAATTATTCAACAATAATCCTTTTCTCTACCGTTCCATCATCATATAAATAAAAGAGGGGAGTCTTCTTTTTAAAAGGCGTATTTCTTCCCAAAACATCTACCATCTTTAAGAGTTTTCTATTTTTATTAATTGGCAATTCAGTAATAGCGGTGGGCTGCAATAGTCCAGTGGCAATTAGGTTATCGTCCAAATACAATCCGTTAAGCGTATCCAAAGTAGTTAGGAATCCTCTCATTCTGTCTTTTTGTCCTAAAGTAAATAAACTTTGGCACGAATTATAACTCA
This sequence comes from uncultured Weeksellaceae bacterium, assembly GCA_964452095.1. Classification (GTDB taxonomy): domain Bacteria; phylum Bacteroidota; class Bacteroidia; order Flavobacteriales; family BACL11; genus DUAL01. Next base: position 9,854 of record CAYVKX010000030.1, on the reverse strand, counting down.
TGTAATTTTCCAATTGGTCAGGCATATCCACAGTAAAAGCAGATGGGCCCAACAAATCATTAGTACACAAATTACTGGTATCACAATTAAAAGTAGGAGTGGTTGGTGGGGTGTCGCATACTTCATCTCCAGTAGTATCGCATTCTGCTCCACAGCCAGTTGAGAAACTCAGAAATGTATGATAAAGCCCCAAGCAATGTCCAATTTCGTGCGTACCAACTCTTCCATCAGAAACAGAAGTTCCGATCGTTCCCCATTCATAAGAGCGAATAGTTGGGCCGTAAGTTTCCCAAGGTCCGCCATAAGTAAAAGCAGTTCCAGGATATTGCGCATAGCCATTCGCCCCACCAGAAATATGACGTGTAAGCCAAATGTTAAAATACATATTTGCTGGCCAATTTATAGCATATTTCACATTATTAAAATTAGCGTTTGTTGGTTCAGGATGTGGATAAATTGAAGTGTCCGTTCGGGTTATTCCTGAAGTAGAATCGCCATTGGGATCCAGTCTTGCCAATCGAAATTCAATTTTGCAATCAGCAGCAAAAGGATAAAAAATAGGGTTTCCGTTTACGGTATCGGCATTCATTCGTCTAAAATCTTCATTGATTACTCTCATGCCATCCAATACTTGTAAATCAGAAATATTGCCATTACCATTAAAGTGAATAATATGTACCACAGTTGGAATAATCAGTAAAGAATCTTGGCTTTTACTGTTGCTATTATTTGCAAGAGCAGTTCTTATTTTTTGCATCAACTCTTGCTCTTGTGCAGTTTTTGGAGTGGCAAGCATTTTTTCAGGAGTTCCGCACCAATTGCTTTGCGCAAACAATATCTGAGGAATTAAGAAAAGGAAAATAAAGAGATTTTTCATACTACAAATATGCGAAATTTTTATATATATTTATTTAATATCAATAAGCAAAGGCGAGATATACCTGCTTCTTCCATCATTACTTTTTACTAAAATCTGACTAAAAATATAATTGTCTCCAACTTTTGCACTCCTTACTTGATTTAGAACTTCTCCTGAGAAAAATGCAGATGTATTTTCTCCTTCAAACAAACGATTCCCATTTATATTATATCTCTGCAATTTGAAGTTTTTTATCTGATACGCATTTTGCAAATCAGTATCAGATGTTTTTAAAGCTATTCCGCTTTGAATTTTAAAAAGGTTTAATGATGTTTCACTTTGGTTTGAATTATTGATAACTGCTGTTGGGTCTGGTAGGTTCATTATTAAAAATTTTCGTTCAGCAAGTTTTTTGTTTTTATGATACACACTTACAACAGAAAATCCTGTTCTGCTTGGCATCAAATGATAAACTTCACCACTTTTTTTAATTTCCCCATTGTTGCTAGAAACACTAAGCTGCTCTATACTATATAATGGGTGATGAATAATAATTTTATTATTTACTCCTAAAAAAAGTAGATTAAAGTTTTTGGATTTTATTATATCATCAATAGTAATATAAGAGATATTATTTTTACTTACCACATTAAATTTAGTGCTGATTGTTCTGTTCTCCTCTTTGTTTTTGTAAAATAGTTTTGCAAAAACTTTATAATTTCCAGTATTTTTGGCTGTATAAAGTAATTCATTTAATTGCTTATTAATTTTTATATCTTTTATTTTTTCATTATTATTATCAAGTAACACTATTTCAGCACTATCCAAATTATTTCTGTTAGGAATTTGCAAACGAACCTTTATTTTGTCTCCAATTTTGTACGATCTGCTATTTGCCAGTCCCAAATCAATTAGAGCAGAATCGCCAATAATATCAGGAGCAATAAAAGAAGTTAGTTTTCCAAATATTTCATTTTGATAATAATTCAATATGATAGATTCCATCATTTTTACATCTTTTTTGAAGCCACTTAAAATTGCCAAAGCACCACCCAAAGCTAAATTATTGAAATGATATTTCTCCCAACCTAGTTTTATCCCACGCGAGTTTATAACATAATCGGATGTTTCATAAATACTATCTAACAAATACTGATGCTCCTCATCAAGTAATAATAGCAGTTCTTTTTTAGTGCTAAACAAAAGATTTTTTAAGTGAGTTGCCCCACTTTTTTGTAAAAGTACAAAATCCGGGATTTTTGGGTCAATAGAATTTTTAGGATAACCAAACTCATTATAACCTCCTGTTTTAGAAATAAGAAGTTCCTGCAAACCATCAATATACTCTGTTGCATTTTGCACAAGTAGTATTGCTTTATTCGATTTTAAATAAGAATTATTATAAGTTAACGAATCTATTTTATAAACCTCTTTTATAGAGAGGATTCTTTGTGTTTTTTCTTTGTCTAATTTATCAACTGTATGCTCTATAGATGTGCTTAAATCAAAAAAAGCATCAATAAAATCTACTTGAATATTTAATGCTAATAATGCTAAAAGCACTAAGTACATCATATTAATTAATCTCTGTCTGGGGGAAGACCGCATACTTACTTGTTTGCCTGCAAATATAACTTTTTTACGATATTATTATGATTAGTAAACTAACTATCCGCCAAAAATTATTTTATATATTAGCCGCATGAAAAAACTTATAGCACTACTGCTTTGTGTAAGCTTTATTTTTACTGCTTGCACCTCCAAAAAAGGTTGCCAAAAAGGCCCGAGAATTAAAACTGAAATGGGAACAATAAGAAAACACTAATTCAATGAGAATAAGAATAATATTACTACTTTTTTGCTTACCATTTTTCACGCAAGCTCAAAGTTTGAAAGATTTAAAAAAAATAGCAACCGAAAAAGTAAATAAAGAACTGATAAACAAAAGTACTTTTTCAGAGAAGGAAGCTGCAAATGCCTTGAAAGAAACCCTCAACAAAGGCACGGAAAAAGGAGTAGGCGTACTCTCGGTAAAAGATGGGTATTTTACAAATCCGAAAGTAAAAATTCCTTTTCCAAAAAACGCTACCAAAGTTGCCGATAAGCTAAAGCAATTAGGTATGCAAAAAAAGGTAGATGAGGTAATACTAAGCATCAATCGAGCAGCAGAAGATGCGGCAATTTCTGCAAAGCCAATATTTGTAAATGCCATCAAAAAAATGAGTATTAAAGACGCAATTGGTATTGTAAAAGGAAGCAAAACTTCTGGAACAGATTACCTAAATAAAAACACAAATACTGCTTTAGTTACTGCTTTCAAGCCCATTATCAAAACTTCTTTAGATAAAGTAAATGCCACAAAACATTGGGAAAGCGCAATGACTACTTACAACAAAATTCCATTTGTAGAAAAAGTAAATCCAGAACTAGAAACTTATGTAACTAAGAAGGCAATTGAAGGTTTGTTTTTTATGATTGCCCAGCAAGAAATTGCAATAAGAGAAAATCCAAAAGAAAGAACTTCAGAGCTACTTAAAAAGGTGTTTGGGAATTAGTTTTTTTGTTATTAGTTTGCGGTTTTAGCAACTAGCAATTATTCTTTAATTCTTACATTGTTTAATCGCTACATTAATTATCTCATCAGCACATTAACTAATTGCCCCTTGCAAAAACTCAACTAATTTTTTAGTGGCCAACCCTCTGTGACTAATTGCTCCTTTTTCTTGTTTTGTCATTGCAGCAAAAGTTTTTTCAAATCCTTTTGGTTTAAAAATTGGATCGTATCCAAATCCTTTTTCTCCGCTTTTTTCTTCCATTATTTTGCCTTTACATGCTCCTTCAAAATAACTTTCTTTCCCATCTATTATTAGAGCAATTACGGTTCTAAACTTTGCCTTTCTATTATTTTCACCTTCTAATTTTTGCAATACTTTTCGCATATTGTCCTCTGCATTGCATTCCTCTCCTGCATATCGGGCAGAATAAACTCCCGGCTCGTTATTCAAAGCTTTAATTTCTAAGCCGGTATCATCTGCAAAACAGTTAAAACCATAGTTCTGAAAAACAAATTCTGCTTTTTGCATAGCATTTCCTTGCAGTGTGTTTTGCGTTTCTGGCAATTGCTCATTACAATTTATTTCTTGCAAACTCAAAAGCTCAATCTCTTTTGGAAGCATATCTTTTATCTCAGCAATTTTATTCTGATTATTGGTGGCAAATACTATTTTCATTTGGGATATAATTTTTTGCCGAAAATAAAGTTTTATTAAGGATCAAGTCTTAAAATACTACTCAGTTTTAAATAAAGCCGTAAATTTGCTTCTTCACTTTTATGAAATTATTAAAATTCATACATACTAATAAAGATAGTTTTACTGAGAAAAGAAAAGTACTTTTAATAATAGCTATACTTTTTAGTTTGCATACTTTCTCTCAAGAAATAAGAAATTGCGGAACAAATAATAGAAAGGATTTCTATTTGCAAAAGCACCCTGAAAGCAGAGCAAAGCAAAATAAATTAGAACAAAATATTCAAAAATGGATCAAGGAAAATACAAATACTAAAACCTCTGCTATTACTATTCCTGTGGTAGTGCATGTAGTTTATAAAAATAATTTGGAGAATATTTCTGATGCTCAAATTCAATCGCAAATTGATGTGTTAAATGAAGATTTCAGAAGATTAAATCAAGATGCTAGCAACACTCCTTTTGATTTTCTGCCCTATGCAGCCGATATGCAAATAGAATTTTGTTTGGCTAAAAGATATTTAGGATTTCCAACTAATGGAATCATTAGAAGACAAACAAATTTAGCGGAATTCCCACTTTATTCTGATAGTGTTTTCTTTACCAACTTTGGAGGAAGTAGTGCTTGGAACACCAACAAATATCTAAATATTTGGGTATGCGATATTGCTAACAATGTATTGGGTTGGGCACAATTTCCTGGAGGTGGAAACACACAAACTGATGGAATTGTTATTGATTTTGAAAGGATTGGAACTATTGGAACGGTAAGTCAGCCCTACCATAAAGGGCGAACTACTACTCATGAAGTTGGGCATTGGCTTTCTTTGTTTCATGTTTGGGGCGATAATACCTGTGGTGATGATTTTGTTTCTGATACTCCCGAGCAAGAACAAGCAAATTATGGTTGCAATATCCATCCAAAACCAAGCTGCACAAATAGTGGCGATATGTTCATGAATTTTATGGATTATTCAGATGATTATTGCATGAATATTTTCACGCAAGAGCAAAAGTTAAGAGCTATGGCTGTTCTAAATACTTCTCGTTTTGGGCTAGTTTCCTCTGATGGTTGCCAAACATTTTCTATTCCAAATTCTGATGCTGGAATTACTGCAATTATCAACCCCAATTCTTTGGATGTGGAGTGTGCAAGTCCAGTTTACCCAAGGGTTGTAATAAAGAATTTTAGTACCGATACTCTTTTTGTTGCTACCATAAAATATAGTGTGGATGGCGGAACGCCTGAGTACCAAGTGTGGAATGGAATGCTTGCCCAAAACCAAACTGATACTATTAATTTGGCTGGAATTCCTGCAAGTGGCACACAACACACTTTTAATGCAAGTACTTTAAATCCGAATAATTCTACTGATATTAATTTGCAAAACGATACAAAATCAATTACTTTTTCCACTCAATACGGAAATAAAATAAACATAAAAATTGTTACTGATAATTATGGAATGGAAACTTCTTGGCAACTTTTTGATGCAAATAATAATTTAATAGATTTTGGCGATTCTCTTTCGAGCAACACCCTTTATCAGCACGAATATTGTTTGGAAGATGGCTGTTTTCATTTTGTAATTTCTGATAGTTATGGGGATGGATTTTGCTGCAATTATGGCAATGGCATCTTTACTATCCAAAAAGAAATTAATGGTGATATTTTAGCAAGTAGTTCGCCTTTTACTTTCTCCGACACTGCTACTTTTTGCTTTTCTGCTTTAAATAATATTGAGGTTTCAACAAAAGAATTAAAACTTTTTCCCAATCCAACAAATGGGAAAATTCATCTTGATTTTAATACTAAAATGATGCAAATTAAGATTATAAATACTTTAGGAAAAGTTGTGTTTCAGCAAAAAGTGTTTAATCATTCCACATTGGATTTTTCTTATTTGCCTAATGGAATTTATTTTCTTTCCGCTATTTCTAAAGTAGAAAACTTCTCCAAGAAAATTATTATTAGTAAATAATTGCCATCTTTTTTTGTATGATTTATATCATATTTGAGTAGAGATATTTCGCTTAAGTTTGCTCAAAAAAAGTTATGAAAAATCCAATCTTAATCCTGCTTATCTTCTCCTTTATTTTTTCTTGTAAGTATGAAGACACTATCAGCCCAGAACCCTATGTGCCAACTGCACATTATTTAACTACTCCAGAGGGTTTTCCAGATATGAAATTTCAAGAGGACAATCCTTTAACAGAAGAGGGGATTGCACTTGGAAAAAAATTGTATTTCGATAATATTTTATCTACCAATGGAAATTCTTGCTCCTCTTGTCATTATCAGGAAAATGCTTATTCTTTTCCTTCAATCGGGCCGACAGGAAACAATATTATGCCTCATTTTAATTTGGGATGGAAAAAACATTTTGGTTGGACTGGTGGAGAGGAAATTCTAGAATTAGTGGATTTGGGCGATTTGGAAGATGGGAATCCTTTCCTGAATTTTCCTGGCGTAATGGGGCAGAACGATTCTATTTTGGCTCGCTTTAAAAAGCATTCTGTTTATAAAGAAATGTTCCAAAAAGCATTTGATGTAGAAATTGTAAATATAGATGAGGATACAAGAAAAAAATACATCAGCAATGCACTTGCTCAGTTTATGCGAACCCTTGTTTCTGCCGACTCAAAGTATGATAAATCTTTACGACATGAATTGCAACTTAGCCCTTCAGAATTAAATGGTTATGTAATTTTTCATACCGAGCAAGGTGATTGTTTTCATTGTCATGGTACAGCAATGTTTACCGATCATTTGTTTCATAATAATGGACTAAATACTACTTTTGAAGGGGTGAATAAAGGAAGATTTTTAGTAACCAATAACCCTGACGATATGGGAAAATTCTACTCTCCATCTTTGCGAAATATAGAATATACCGCACCTTATATGCATGATGGCAGATTTTCTACTTTAGAGCAAGTTGTAGAACATTATAATTCTGGCGGACATTACTCCAATACCATTGATCCTTTAATGAAAAAAGTAGGAATTGGACTGCAACTTAGCGAGCAAGAAAAACAAGACCTAATTGCATTCTTAAGAACACTTTCGGACCAAACCTTTACAGGAAACTAGATTATTATCCTTTTAACTAAATAATTTATCTAAATTTGCGTTCTTAATTTTTAGATACAAAAATCCTTATTATAATGAACAAAAAAATCATCTTTACTTTTATTATCAGTTGTTTTATTTTTAGCTTAAATGCCCAAGAAAAAAACACTAAAAAATGTGCAACCACTCCACTTATGGAGTACGAAATGCAAACAAATCCTCAGTACAAAAATATTGTAGATAATTATTTTAATGGCTTGCAAGAATGGACAAGAAACAACCCGAAAAGTGAGGGAGCAGTTATTACTATTCCTGTGGTGGTGCATGTGGTACATAAATCCACTCACAATTTAGGAATAGGAACTAATATCCCACAAAATCAAATTGATGATGCTATTAAGATTTTAAATGAAGATTATAGAAAATTAAATCCTGAATTTCCTAATCCGCCAAGAAGTACATTTGCAAACTATGCTGGAGATTGTCAGTTGGAATTTTGCCTAGCTACAACCGACCCAAACGGAAATGCTACTACTGGCGTAACTAGAACTGGAACTTCAAAAGCTAGTTTTGATGCAGATGACAATACAGATTCTAATGCTATGAAAAGAACAGCAACAGATGGAAAAGATGGCTGGGATGCTTTAAAATATTTGAATATTTGGGTTTGTAATTTGTCTAATTCACAAGGCGGACAAACTCTTGGCTATGCCTATTTACCAGGACAACAATCACAAGCATGGACAGCATGGAAAGATGGATTAGTAGTAGATTACGCTTATTTTGGAACAGTAGGAAATGCTGCAAATTCATCACAAAATGATGGTAGAACGCCAACTCATGAAATTGGTCATTACCTTGGATTAAGACACACTTTTTGTGAGCAAGAAGATGTACAAGGAAATCTTATTTGTTGTGATAATGATAACACTTCAAGCGGTGGATATGTAGATGATACTCCTGCCTCAAAAGATATTTATTGGGGGAGTGTGAATAGTGGAACTAACAATAATACTTGTGATGATACCCAGTTCTCGAATGCCTTTACCTCTAATGTGTTGGATATGGATGAGAATTATATGTCCTATGCTTTTACTACTTGGATGTTTTCTCAAGGGCAAATAAATGTGATGGATTATACCATGAATGCCTCTACCTCACAAGGCGGAAGATCAGCATTAAAAACTTCTAATGGCTGTACGATTACAGGGATAAATGAAATGCTACATGAGAATTTAATAAACGTTTATCCGAACCCGACAAATGCAATAGTAAATTTTAAAATTTCTATGAATATTAAGGTGAAAAATATAAGTATTCAAAATGTTCTATCAGAAGAAATTTTCTTTGCTAAAAACATACAAAATGATGTTTTTTCTATTGATTTATCCTCTTTTCCAAAAGGAGTTTACTTTGCTATAATTGATACCGATAAAGGAAGAAGCATAGAGAAAATTATCCTTTCTAAATAAATGGAAAACAATTGTATTTCAGAAGAATTCTTGCCAAAAGAATTAGTGACTATTGTACAAAAAATAGAAAATCAGCAAAGAATTTCTGATAATGAGGCACTTTTCTTAATGGAAAACGGCTCTCTTTCTTTGCTTGGATCTTTAGCAAATCAAATAAGGGAACGCTTGCATGGGCATAAAACTTATTTCAACAAAAACATCCATATTGAGCCAACAAATATTTGTGTATTTGATTGCAAATTCTGCTCTTACTCTAGGTTATTAAGCAAGAAAAATGAAGCTTGGGAATACTCAGAAAAACAGATGTTAGAAATTCTTGAGAATGCAGCAAAGGATATTACGGAAGTGCATATTGTTGGAGGCGTTCACCCAAAAATGAATTTAGAGTTTTTTGTAAATCTGATAAAAAAGATAAAAGAATTACGCCCAAATATCCACATCAAAGCATTTACGGCAGTGGAACTGGAATATATTTGTCGCAAAGCGAAAGTAAGCTATAAAGAAGGATTGCAAATTCTAAAAAATGCAGGACAAGGCAGTTTGCCTGGCGGTGGAGCAGAAATTTTTGATGAGAAAATTAGAACAGAAATTTGTGAGGATAAATGCACCTCTGAACAATGGTTGGAGATTCACAAAGCGGCACATAATACAGGAATGCCCTCTAATGCAACTATACTTTATGGACATATCGAAAAGCCAAAGGACATCATTTCTCACATGAGTAGGTTAAGAGATTTGCAAGATGAAACAAGTGGTTTTAATACTTTTATACCACTAAAATTCCGAAATAAGAATAATCAAATGTCTGATAGAAAAGAAGTAGGGATTGTAGAAGATATGCGGATGTTTGCAATAGCTAGAATTTATTTGGATAATTTTCAGCACATAAAGGCGTATTGGCCAATGATTGGAAAAGAAACCGCCCAAACTCTGCTCGGCTTTGGTGTGAATGATATTGATGGTACTATTGATGACAGCACTAAAATTTACTCTATGGCTGGGGCTGAGGACCAAAACCCAAAAATGACTACTGAGGAAATTATAAAGTTAATAAAAGATGTAGGTAGAACTCCTATTGAAAGGGATACGCTTTATAATATGGTAGGAAAGTGATAGGTGTTGATTCTTAGACTATTAGCTTTTAGAATCCATCACTAGTCCCTTGTAAAATTTTCTTGTTATTTTTTGTCTCACATCTTACT
>CAYVKX010000029.1:0-21396 GCA_964452095.1 uncultured Weeksellaceae bacterium | reverse complement strand
ATAGAAGATTTATGAGTAATCTTCACCTCTTGTCCAGTTGCATAATCTTTTACTTTAAAATAATAGAATACACCATAAACGGCAGTAAGCACAGATGAGATTGCCATTGCATATCTCCAACCAAACTCTCCGCCAATTAGCGTTAAGCCAATGTAAGGAATCAATCCTGCAGCTGCTGCAGAACCAAAATTACCCCAACCAGCATAAAATCCTTCCGCTCTACCAATATGTTTTGGAGGAAACCAATTTGCTGTCATTTTAATACCAATTACAAAACCTGCACCAATTGATGATAAAAGCAAACGAGAAATTACTAATTGTAAAAATGTATCCCCAAAAGCAAATATAAGCCCAGGAATTATGGTAATCACCATTAAACCTGAGAACACAACCCTTGGACCATACTTATCCACCAATGCTCCAATAATAATACGAGCAGGAATAGTTAAGGCAACATTACAAAGTAAAAGTGCTTTAAAATTTCCTCCGTTAAGGAAATCAAAACTTTCTGTCATGGCTGTTTTTAATGGTGCCATGTTGAACCATACAAAGAAAGTTAAGAAAAAAGCAATCCATGTGTAATGCAATATTCTTACTCTTTCTTGCGAGAAGTCAAATAATTTAAATTTTTCGTCCATGATTATAGTTTTTAAAGATTAATGTTTTAATATGGGGACAAAAATATACCATTGCGACTGCAAATATCCTAACCTTTGTCATCATAAAATATGATTCTTGTCATATTTTGAGAAGCATGGAGAAATTAAAAATCCTTCTTTTTACTTTTACTTATTATATTCTGAATTGGCAATATTACCCAAAGTAATAAAAGGGAAGAAGTGGTAAACATCCCAACTGATGTTCCAAAAAAGTTTTGTAAAACTGCACCAGTATAGCCCAATAATGCCGATATATCTAATTTTAGAATAATCAAGATTCGTGATAAATCAATTGGATTAAACACACTTACACCTAAAGCAAAATACTCCAAAGGATATTCTTCAAATACCACTAAAGAGATAAGAAACAAGCCATCATAAATTACTGCCATAAAAAGCCAAGCTAAAATTGCAAAGCCAATTCCTTTTATTTTATCCTCATTAACTAAAGCAATGTTGTACGAAATAGCAGTAAAAATAAAAGTAAGCACTCCTCCCACTATTAATATGGATATAAAATCAAAAATATCTGAAGACATAAATATACCGTAAGATAAAAAAGGGATTCCTAAACCAGCCACCAAACTTAAAGAAAGAGAAATGGCTAAACCAAGAAATTGTCCCAAGAATATGGTTCTTCTTTTAAGGGGTTGAGCCAATAAAAGCTCAACAAATTCTTTTGAATTATAGTAATACATTGCACCAAAAATTGTTCCAATTAATGGAGTGAGCACTACAATTACATTCATTAGTGTAATAATTGATTTTGATAAATTATTATTTAGAAATAATAATACAAAACCAAGTAATAAATAAAAAAAGAAATAGATATAACTCCACTTGCTTCTCATCAAATCGTAAAAACTATATTTTAATATTTTAATCATTTGAGCTCTGTATTATATTAGCAATTGCGTGTTCAAGGTTTTGCTCTTTTGTCTTTTCTTTTAATGATTCTACTGATCCGTTAAAGAAAATTTCTCCTTCAAGAAGAAATACAATTTCATCTGATATTTCTTCAATAAAGCTCATAATATGAGAGGTGATAATAATTGTTTTTCCTTTTTTCTTTTCTTCCATTATAAGTTTTTTCAATTCAATTAATGCTAAAGGATCAAGCCCTGTAGTTGGTTCATCAAGTATTATTAATGGCGAATCTGACATAAAAGTAAGCACAATATTTACTTTTTGTTTTGTGCCTCCCGATAAATTGGAAAACTTTTTTTCTAAGGAATCATCTAATCCAAAAACTTCAATTAGCTTTTTATCAAAAGTAACTCCAGGTCTTATTGTTTTTATCATCTCAATAAGCTCTATTACTTTTAAGTTTGGTGGGAAGTTTGCAATTTGAGGCATATAGGAAATTATTTTTCTGTATTCCCATTCTCCAATCACTTCTTTTCCATTGAATTTTATGGAGCCAGAATTAGGTATTACCATTCCTAATATGCATTTGATAAGGGTAGTTTTTCCGGAACCATTTGGACCTAACACAGCAAAAATTCCTTTGTCTAATGCTTTTACATTTAGTCCATCTAAGACTTTTAGAGCACCAAAACTTTTATGTAAATTATTAATTATAATCATTGATTTATTCTTTTTAAAACTGGCTCAAAATCTTGCAAATCTTTAGGGGTAAAAATAGGAGACACTTTTTCAGAGAAATTTACAATATCTACAAACAAACTTCTGTGTAAAATTATTGTTTCAGGGGTTCGGTTTATAATGTATGAGAACAATTTTACTGGGCGATATGGTACATCCCCAACTCCATCTTTATTTAAATCATAGCCTGTATAATCGCTCCAATAATTTCCGTTAAATGTATTTCCATTCTTCCTTCCTTGATAAGAGATGTCAAAAGTGTTGTTCAGAAAATCGTTATTATAAAAAATATTATCGTAACAACCGCCAGCAATTTTAGTAGCCCACCCATTACGCTTAAAAATGTTGTTGAAATAATTTACTCTTGTTGAACCCTCCGCATTTATGCCAATTGTATTTTGAATAAATGTATTATCAGAAATTTCTGCATCATAAATTTCTTTAAGCAATAAGCCATAAGAAGAGTTTCCCCAATTATACCTAAAAATATTATGTTTCATTGTTATGTTTTTTGAAAACATAACAGCTACTCCAGCACCATTATCATCAAAAATATTGTAGTTGTAAATATTATCATTAGAAAACATAAAGTGCAATCCATAACGCAAGTTTCCTTTACTGAAATTTTTTGTAGTTGTGCAATTTTCTACAAACTCTAAATAAATACCATCACGCATATTAAAAACTTTATTTTCCTTAATTAACACATTTTTGGAATGCCAAAGGTGTACTCCATTTCCAGAACCTGCCTCTGTTTTGGCATGCCCATATATTACATTATTTCTAATAATTCCATTTTTGGATTTTTGAATTAACATTGCAAAAAACGGCTTATTTATTTCCAAGTTTTCAAAAATAAAATGATTGGTATTAAAAGTCATTATTGCAGCAATGTCTTCTACATAAGATGTTTTAATATTATTCAAAATTAATCCTGAAATGTAAATGCTGTCGGCAAGAATATTCAATATTCCACCTTTAAATTTAGCATCAATAATAGCTCCATTCCCTATGATTGTAATAGGTTTATCAATTACAACATCATACTCATAATAAACTCCCTGAAGGATAAAAATGGTATCATGAGTATTTGCAATGCTTATAGCATCTTGCAATTTTGAGGTTTTGCAAGAAATACAAACCTCTATTTGTTTTGCATTTACAGCAAAAACTAAGAAGAAAAATAGAAGACTGGTTAGGTGCTTTTTCATTTTGGTTAGGTTAATATTAAGATTGCTTTTTATTTCACTACCTTAAATTTTATTTTTATTTCTTCCCAATTATAAATTTCCCCACCTTTTTCTGCCACAACTTGAGTCGCCTCATTTTTTGTTTCAAATGCTGTGAGGTATTTTCCCATTGGACTTGGAATTGCTTTACTTATTATATAGGTTACTTCATTAGCGTTTTTTAAAATACTTGGAGTTGAAAACACATTGGTTAAATACAATTCGTGCTTATCTACATCCGTTCGTGCCATTTCATTAAGCATACATTCAATTGCATCATACTTAAATACTTTCCCTTTTTTTGTTACAATCTCTGCAGCATGTTGCCTATCTACAATGTGCATTTTACAATAATTACAATCATCACTACCATAATTTATTTCTTTTGGACCTACCGAGCAAGATGATAAAGAGGTAATTAAAAAAATAGATGCTGTAAATTTCACAACAGATTTCTTGTTGATAATTACTCTGCTTTTAGCATACACCTTTTCTTTTTTAGCAATAAAAAAAGCAAAAAGAGATAAAGAAATTCCTAAAAACATTAGGTAAGCCCCATAAGTTGGAATTGATGTAGCCACAAAATTAAGGATTGTTTTTTGACCAATAAGCGGTGGTTGATATGCCATTGGGCTTCCCAATTCATCTACAAACTTTATAGCAGCATGCGGATCTAAATTATGTCCGTAATCATATTCCCACAACCAAAAATCATACATTCCTAAAATTCCTAATCCACACATCATAACAAACCAAGTAAGATAAAGTTTTCTTTTACCACTTAGCCCAAATAAAAGTCCTAAAATCACCATACATCCCACAATATAAGGAAAGAATTTAAACTCTGGAATAAACTCTGGAATTTCTTCCATCCCAATATAATGATTCATTAAATTGATATTTTTTAAATCATTTGGGTTCATATCTGCAATTTTATTTATCCAGATATTCATTCCAATTGGTTCAGGATATTGAGGGGCTCCCAGTGTAATTTGCCACATTGGTAAAGCAAATAGAGATAAAAGAAGTAATGCTCCAACCATCATTAATATTTGAGATTTATTTAGTTTCATCTTGTTTAGTTTTAGAAAAGAAACGGACATCTTTGTAAATTACACTGACATCCGTTTCTCGGTTTAAATGCTAGACCTAACCAAACATAGCACTTAATTACTATCTTATTCTCCGTCTAAGGACCAACTAAGTTTTATGCTTGAACTTCTTGGAGAAACTCGAATATAACCTTGCATTTCCTGATGTAAAGCAGAACAGAAATCGGTACAATAAAATGGCCAAACACCCACTTGCTTTGGTTCCCAAATGAAAGTTTCCGTTTGTCCTGGCATAATTAGAAGTTCAGAAGTATTAGCTCCAATCATACTTACTCCATGAGGTACATCAAAATCTTGTTCTAGATTGGTAACATGAAAGTATACTTTATCCCCAACCTTTACACCTTCAATATTGTCTGGCGCAAAATGACTTCTTATAGAGGTCATATAAATATGAACTTCATTTCCATTTCTGGTTACTTTAGCTTCTGCTTCCGATTTTGTTGCATAAGGATGATGATTATCCTCCAACTTATAAATCTTTTTAGAATTAGGAGCGATTAATTCAGTAGGGCAAGCAGCAGCATAATGCGGCTCCCCAACAGTTGGAAAATCAGATAATAATTCCATCTTATCTCCAGAAATATCATAAAGCTGTGCTGATTGACATAATTCTGGTCCTGTTGGAATGTATCTATCTTTAGTTATCTTATTCATTGCTACTAAGTATTTTCCAAATGGTTTTTGAGAATTCCCTCCAGGAATCATTAAGTGCCCAACAGAATAGTAAGTAGGTTTTCTATCTAAAACTTCCCAAGTACCTAGTTTCCATTTTACAACTTCTGATGAGATAAAAAAAGTAGTATAAGCATTTCCCTTACCATCAAATTCGGTATGCAAAGGTCCTAATCCTGGTTGCTTTACAACTCCTGCAAGTGCATCTTCAAAGCTTACAATTGGAATACCATAAGCTTCCCCATCAAACTTTTTATTTTCAATTGCGTTCATCATATTAGTAAAAGAGTGTACGGTAACATTAGCTGATAATTTTCCACTTCCAACTATATATTCTCCGCTAGGATCAACATCACAACCATGAGGTGATTTTGGCATTGGTAAGAAATAAACTACTCCAGGGCATTCTGCCGGATTAATAACTTTTACCTCTTTTTTCATAGTAGAAGTAGCCATTTGTGTATGCTCATCATATACATTATGAGCATAGTTTGTTTTCATAGTTGTGTACTTCCCAGATTTTAAGTATTCCTCAGCTTTTTTCCAGTTTACTGCTGCAATAAAATCCTTATCTCTTTGTGAAGCATTAACTTCTAAAAGTGTATTACTTTCCTCCACATTATAAGTAGAGAAAAACATCCATCCATGAGATTTTCCTCTACCAGGATGCGCTTTATCATAATCAAATCCTGGAGTCATTACTTGGAATTCCAAGTTCATGCCGCCAGTTTCTTTATCTACTTTTATAAAAGATAATGCCCCTTTAAAGTTTCCTTTATACTCATCAATTGGCATATCTTTTTGTGGAACAGGAACTCCAAATCTTGTTCCAGCCACTACATATTCTGTATTGTCCGTTACATAAGGAGAACTATGGTTACCAGCAGAATTTGGTAACTCAATAATTTCTACTGTTTCAAAAGTTGTTAAATCAACTCTTGCAACTCTTGGTGTATTATTTTCATTTATAAAACACCATCTTCCATCAATCTCACCATTGGTTTGCGATAAATCTGGGTGGTGGGCATCTCCCCAAGGAACAAATCCAAAGGAAGTGTTTAGCATAGGTTTTGTTTCCTCATTGTATCCATATGCCTTTTCAGCATCTTGCGAAAACACAGGAATTACTTTAAACAATCTTCCAGAAGGAAGGCCATGTACGGCTAATTGTCCACTAAAGCCCCCTGATATAAAAGCATAATATTCATCCAGTTCTCCTGGAGCAACATACACTTTTTCGGCAGCACTACTATTTAGTGCCCCTGAGTTGTTGGAGGAGTTTCCTCCACAACTTACAAATAGAACTGAAAGCCCTAAAATTCCGATTATTAAATTAATTTTTTTCATTGTTTATTATTTTTGGGTTAGTAAATTTTCATTATCGTATTGCCTGAAATATTCAAGAATTGCTCTTGTTTCGGATTCTGTTAAGCTTTGGTTTGCCATTGGAGCACTATACTCCATTAGTAATTCTCTTGCTTGTGCATTTTCTTTTACCATTTGGTCAGGATTCATAATCATATTCATAATCCATTCTGGAGTTCTTTTTGCAGTAATACCAGCCATTTCAGGCCCTATTTTTCTTTTATCCATTTTATGACAAGCGGCACATTTTCCTTTAAATATCTCTTCCCCTTTTATTGCCATATTAACATCAATAACTCCACTTATATCAACTGAAATAATCGGTCCAATCCCTTTATCATTCATTGGATCAATTATTTGCTTGGAATTATCGTTTGATTTAGTAGTATTTGAATTACTTTCTCCACCACCACAGGCTACTAAGAACATTGCGATTGTAACCCCAAGGACTATTTTTTTTGTTAGACTTTTCATTTTTTATTTTTTAGTTTATAATAATATCACTTTATCTACTACATTAACAATACCATTTGAAGTTTGCACAGAGGCTAAAACTTTACATCCATTAATAAATACATCTTCTCCTTCAACAGTTACTTCTAAGTAATCGCCTGTTGCCATATATAGTTTTCTCCCCTTTGTTGCCTCTTTCTTTAATTTAGGAATGTCAAATGACCCTGGTGCAGCATGTCTTGTTAAAATAGTAGTGAGTGTCCCAATATTTTCAGGTTTTAATAAATCTTCAACTGTACCTTCTGGCAAAGCATCAAATGCAGAGTTGACTGGAGCAAATACTGTTAAAGGACCTGCATTTACAAGTACATGTTCAATGCGAGCAGCTTGTACAGCAGCTACTAAAGTTGAATGGTCTTTCGATCCAATTGCAACTTGTAAAATGTTTGGATCAGATGTTTCGTCTACAACTCCCGCCTGACCTAATGGAGTGTTATCTTCTAATCCATTTGATGTTGGCTGAACTTTCGTGCTTCCACCACATGATACTAATAATATGCTGGTTGCAATAATTAATACTACTTTTAACTTTTTCATGATTTCTTTTTTAAATTATTATTTAGTTTGGTTAAATTATGAGTGCAAAAATAGGTAGGGATACAGCAATAGAAGATGACTTAAATCACATTACAAAATGATTCTTATCATGTCAAAAATTGACAGCCGTTATATTTTAAAAACTTCAATTTAAGCAAAAAAAGGGAGAGTTTTTACACTCTCCCTTTCCAGTATTAACCGAATTTATGGATTTAATTGTTTTTGGATCGTACTCCCTTTACCCACTTGTCCGGTATTCTGATAGTATTTTTATTCCAATTCCAAATTACTTTTTGGTATGGTCTCCAAATATATGCAATAGGATAAACCAAGAAGTGCATATATCTAGAAAAAGGGATGATTCCAATAATAGCAAATGCTGAGAGAATATGAATTTTTACAGCAAGTGGCATAGTTGCAACCACACTAATATCTGGACTAAAAGTAAAAATTGAGTACAAATAAGGCGTTATTGAAGCTGCAAACCAAGTAGAACCATATCTATGGAAGTATGCAATCCAAACACCAGAAATAATTTGAGTTAATAAAGTAGCAAATACTACCATATCCATTTTAGATGTTACTAACTGAATTCTCTTGTTTGTCATTCTTCTAATGACTAGCATTATTATACCAAAAAGTGTAGCAATACCGAAAGCAAAAGCCGTTACTTCTAAAATTAGTAATCTGACAGGAACAGCATTAAATGCAATTACCGATTTTGGAAAAAGGAAAGCAACTAAGTGCCCAAAAAACAGGAACATTAATCCCCAGTGAAAAGGTTGCGATCCCCAAAAAAGAGATTTCCCTTCCAAGAATTGAGTGGATAATGACGATACTGTGAATCCTTTGTTCATGTATCTTAAAATAGTACCTACAAGCATAATTGCTAATGCTGCATAAGGTAAGCCGACAAATAAAAAATAATTGCTCATGATTAAAATTGTTTTGTTATAGTATTTTTTCTTTCGAATAACGATTGGTCAATTCCGCAACCTTTATAGTTGGAAAGGAAACCAGTATCGTCTTCTCGTTTAATAATAAATGGTTTATAATTTGTTCCTTTTGTATCTTGTGTCATTACATTTTGAAGCATTTTTAGCAGATCCAAATATGCATTTTTCATATTGAATTTATCAATCATTTCATCCAATGAAGGAATGCAAATAGTTGCGACTAACTCTTCTGCAAATTCTGATGAAGTTTTAGGTAGAAGAGTTAAAACATTTGGAAGGTGGTCAGAAAGTTCTACACCACAATCGTTATTTGCCTCTCTTTGCTCTTGTTTCATTTGCACTAAAAAGTCTCCTCTTTTATAATCTTCCCCAAAAAGAACATAACCAACATCCAAAAAGCAAACCGCCTGAATATCGAATGTTTTGATGTAATATTCTTGTCTTTGGTGAAGGGTTAAAGCTGAGAAATTCTCAATAAATCCTTTTATAATTTCTGCTTCATTTGGATAGTTTTCAGTTAAAACTGAAATAGATTCCAATGCATCATCCATCAACTTTTCAGTTGGATATCTGAACAAATCAGCAAGTATTGTATAGTGTTTAAAATTTTTCATTTTATAATCCTCTTGCTGGAGTTTCTTTAAATCCAAAACCTGTGTTTCCTTTTACATCAGCTGTTGATTCTAGCATTTCCATTGCTTCCTCTCTATGTGCTGCAGGAATTACAAATCTTTGGTCAAATAATGGCAATGAAGTTAATCTGAAAATAGAATCTGCTTCCTCTCTAGTCATTCCTGTATCTTTTAGTGCCTGATTTAATTCTTTTACATCTAAATCACCAACAGTTTCTTCTCTTCTGTGTAATCTAACAGTCATTAGTTTTCTAAAAACTTCTTTAATTTTTTCGCCATTTCCTGCTGAAAATAAAGATGCTAAATACTGAATAGGCATTCTTGAGGCATCAATTTTACCCCATAAAGAATCAGTAGTAGAATTATAAGTTCCGTTTTCAACTGTTGCCATAGCTGGAAGTAATGGCGGAACATAAAATAAGTTCGGAATTGTTCTAAATTCAGGGTGAAGTGGTAGCGCAACTCCCCATTCTTTTACAAATTTGTAAGTAGGAGATTTTTGTGCTGCATCAATTGTAGAATCAGCAATTCCATTTTTTCTGGCTGCCTTAATTACTGCAGGATCATTCGGGTCTAAATAAATTTCCATTTGTCTGTCCACTAATTCACTCTCATCACAAGATGCAACTGCTTCAATTCTATCGGCATCATATAACATTACGCCCAGATATCTGATTCTACCAACACAAGAATGCATACAAGCTGGTGCTTGTCCTGACTCTAATCTTGGGTAACATAAAATACATTTTTCTGATTTCCCAGTATGCCAGTTGTAGTATGATTTTTTGTAAGGACAAGCCGTTACGCACATTCTCCAAGCTCTACATTTTTCCTGTTTAATTAAAACAACACCATCTTCTCCTCTTTTGTAAATTGCTCCTGATGGGCAAGATGCTACACATGCAGGATTCAAACAATGATTACAAATTCTTGGTAAATATGCAAGAGTCATTTGTTCTAATTGGAACATTGCTTCTTGCTCTTGAGGACTTAAATTCTCAAAGTTTACATCTTGTCTTGCATAATCTGGAGTACCCCCTAAATCATCATCCCAGTTTGGACCAGATTGTATATCAATTCTTTCTCCTGTAATTAATGATTTTGCACGAGCTGTTGGTTGGTCATCACCTTCTGGAGCTTCAAATAAATGCTCGTATTCGTATGTCCATGGCTCATAATAATCATCAATTACTGGCATGTTTGGGTTATGAAAGATATTTTTTAATCCTTTCATTTTTCCAGCTCCTTTTAAAGAAACTGTTTCTCCATTTTTCTCCCAACCACCTTGGTATATTTCTTGATCTTCCCATTTGGTAGGATAACCTGTACCTGGTTTTGTTTCTACATTGTTCCACCACATGTATTCGGCACCTTTTCTGTCAGTCCAAATATTTTTACATGCAATTGAACAAGTATGGCAACCAATACATTTATCCATATGGAAAACCATTGTCATTTGTGATCTAATATCCATAATATTTATTTTTTCTTTTTATTAATTATTTAAAATACTACTTTATCCATCTTTTTAACCAATACATGAGTATCTCTGTTTACTCCAACAGGGCCCCAATAATTGAAGTGGTAAGTAAACTGTCCGTACCCTCCAACTAATAAGTTTGGTTTTAAGTGAACTCTAGTGAAACTATTGTGTCCACCAGCTCTTCTATTTCCTCTAATTTCTGATTTTGGAACGGTATAAGTTCTTTCAGGAGAGTGATAAACAATACAAACTCCATCAGGAATTCTTGCAGATACACAGGCTCTGGTACAATAAACACCATTATCATTGTAAACCTCAACCCAATCATTATCTTTAATTCCCATTGCTTCCGCATCTCTTTCACTCATCCAACAAGGTTCCATTCCTCTTGATAGTGTTAACATTCTTAATGTATCACCATAAGTTGAGTGAATATGCCATTTTCCGTGAGGAGTAAGTACATTCAGCATTTTTGCATTTCCAACCGCTACCGATTTTCTTAAATCTCCATAAACCTCAGGTTTTGGTGATGGTTTGTAAGTTGGTAAATGTTCACCAAATTTGATATACCCTTCATGATCTAAATAGAAATGCTGACGACCTGTAAGTGTTCTCCAAGGAACCATCTGTTCTACATTATAAGTATAAGCTGAGTACGCTCTACCTCCATTCATCAAACCCGACCAAATAGGAGAGTTATTGTATCTTCTTGGGCGTGCTTGCAAATCTTTATAATTTGTTCTAACATCTTTAGAACCTTCATTAAGGTGTCTTAATTTCTGACCGGTTTTCTTTTCTGCAACCGCATAAGCTCTATCACTTAATTCTCCATTAGTTAAAGAAGAAAGATGTAAGATTGCATTTACTGCTTCCTCATCTTCTTTTAATGAAGGGTAAGTTTCTCCTCCCCAAGATTGTAGATGGTCTTTCTGACGGAACATATCTTCATAAAAATCAGCACATTGATAAGAGTTACCATGAGCCCCTAAACCATTTTTAATGTTTGGACCTAATGTGATAAATTTATCATAAATTTGAGTATAATCTCTTTCAACAACTGCTAACTTATGCATTGTTTTACCAGGAATTAAATCGCATTCTCCTTTACTCCAATCTTTAATATTAGTTTGAGAAATCTCATCAATTGTATCATGAGTTAATGGGATATTTACAATATCCTTAACAGGATTAGGGAAGTGTTTTTTAGCTAATTCTGAAGTTTCTTTCGCTATAGCTTGGAAAATTTTCCAATCTGTTTTTGCTTCCCAAACTGGCTCAATAGCTGCAGATAATGGGTGAATGAAAGAGTGCATATCAGTTGAATTGATATCTGCTTTTTCGTACCAAGAAGCTGCCGGCAATACAATATCAGAATAAAGTGCTGATGTATCCATACGGAAGTTTAGGTCAATAATTAAATCCATCTTACCTTCAAAACCTTCCTCAGCCCAAGTCATGTCTTTTACATGCTCTTTTGCAACCTCTTCAGCAATATCATTATGATGCGTTCCTAAATAATGTTTTAAGAAAAATTCATGACCTTTTGCAGATGACATTAAAGCATTTCCTCTCCAAATATACCAAACTCTTGGGAAATTAATTTCCTTATCTGGCTCTGCAACCGAGTGCGTTAATTTGTTTTCTTTTAACTGATTAACAACATATTCCTTAATTGCCTCATCATCAGTTGCACCAGATTTCTGTGCATCTGTTACAATATCCAAATTACTTTTATCATATTGAGGGTAGAAAGGCATCCAACCATTTCTTACTGATTTTACAACTAAATCAGCAGAGTGCTGACAAGACAATTCGTTTTCAGGAACTGAATTATAATCCGCTTGATTTCCATCATATCTCCACTGATCAGAATTAATATAATGCCAGATTGGAGCTTGCTGTAATCTTACCGCACCTTGCCAATCTTTTCCAGACATAATAGCACCCCAAGCATCAACAGGAGCTAATTTTTCTTGTCCTACATAATGATTCATACCTCCACCATTTACACCAATACAACCCGAAACCATAAGAGCCATTGTTCCTGCTCTATACATTAGATTACCATGATACCAGTGATTAATACCAGCACCAACAATAATAGAACATTTACCATTTGTAGTTTCTGCAGTTACACCCCATTCTCTAGCTAATTGAATAAGTGTTTCTTTACCAATTCCAGTAAATATATCTTGCCAAGCAGGAGTATATGCAGCATCTTTATCATCATAAGAAGTTGGGTAATCACCACACAATCCTCTATCCACTCCATATTGAGCCATCATTAAATCATAAACAGTAGTAACTGCAACTTTTCCATCAACAGTATCAATGTTTTTTACAGGAACTCCTCTCAATGATTTTTTATCTAATCCATACTCAACAAATTCTACTTGAGCTACATCATCTTTGTTTTCAATTAATGATAATAACGGATTGTAGTCTTTTCCGTTTTCTGCATCAATATGTTGCATATTCCAATTACCATCTTTGGAATCCCATCTGTGACCAGAGCTTCCTCCAGGACAAGCAAAATCACCAGAAGATGCGTCAATGTTTAAGAATTTCCATTCTCCATTTTCAACATCTTTATATTGCTTCACTTTATTGGCTCTTAGCATTCTGCCCGGAACTAAATTATCACCTTCTTTTACTAACTCAACTAAATATGGAGAATCAGTATATTTTTTACAGTAATCAATAAAATAAGGAACTTGTTTATCAACATGGAATTCTTTTAAAAGAACATGTGTAAATGATTGCCAAAACGCACCATCTTGTCCCGCATGAACTGGCAACCATTTATCTGCATATTTTGCAACCATGTTAAAGTCAGGAGCCATCACAACAGTTTTTGTACCATTGTGTCTTGCTTCCGAGAAGAAGTGAACATCAGGAGTTCTTGTCATACCAAGATTTGCTCCCATTGCCACAATAAATTTAGAATTATACCAATCTGCAGATTCAGCAACATCAGTTTGCTCTCCCCAGATTTCTGGGAAAGAGTTTGGCAAATCACAATACCAATCATAGAAAGAAAGGTTAATACCTCCCATCAATTGTAAGAACCTTGCCCCAGAAGCGTAAGATAACATTGACATAGCAGGAATTGGAGAGAACCCAATAATTCTATCCGGTCCATACTCTTGTACTGTATGAATATTAGAAGCTGCTATAAGCTCTAAAATTTCTTCCCAATTTACTCTTCTAAAACCACCTTTACCTCTTGCAATTTGGTATCTTCTTCTTAGTTTAGTATCATTCTGAATATTTTTCCAAGCAGTAAGCGGGTCTCCTGTTTTTTCTTTTTCCTTTCGGAACATATCGATAAGAGCACCTCTAACAATTGGGTATTTTACTCTAATCGGACTATATAAGTACCATGAAAAAGAAATTCCTCTTTGGCAACCTCTTGGTTCGTATGGCGGCAGGGAATCTTCTAATAAAGGATAATCTAAAGCTTGAGTTTCCCAAACTACAATTCCATCTTTTACATGAATGTTCCAAGAACATCCACCAGTACAGTTTACACCATGCGTACTTCTAATTACTTTATCGTATTGCCATCTGTTTCTGTAGAAATCTTCCCATTTACGGGTTTGTGGCGAAATTAAATCTTGTATCCAACTCATTTTATTAGTTTTTTAAATTGATTTTATTTGTCTATTATATATGTCATCTTTTACTCCACCCTTCTTTTTATTGAACCATAAAAAGAAAATTAGAATTAGGATTGTAATAAAACCCACCATCCCAAAATGCAAGAACATAGTTTCTTTCTCGCCATGATGTTGGTAAATTTTATTATCATCTGTGGTTTTTAAGAAAGCTTGTAATTGAGTAACTTCCATATCAGTTAAAACATTATTTGCGTAAGCCGATTTCATAGCAGGAAAAGGCAAGCCAGTAAGGACCCCTTTAATACCCGCCATTCCACCAGAACGAGAATACACATCCGTTAAGTCAGCTGCTAAAAGTCCGCCTTGTATCATTTGCTCATAATCTACATTATGACATGTAATACAAGAAGGTCCGCCATTTTCAAAACGAGAAGAACCATCAAATAAATGCTCCCCATAGGTTGCATCATCCATAGCAATTATTACTTCCTCCACTTCTACTTCTTCAGCAACTTCACCCTGAGCAGGAGATTTTGATACTATATAAGTAATGATTGCTTTCACCTCATCAGCCGATAAACTTTGCGGCAACATCATTGTCACATCAAAATCGGCAGGGTTCTGTACAAACCTAATTATTTCATCTTCCGATCTTCTATCTAATATTCCAGCTAAATCTGGTCCAACTAACTGTCCGCCACCAATGGTGTGACAAGCCGAACAGGAAGTAAATAAAGACTCTCCATCTTGTGCGCTACTATTAAAGTGGAATAAAAATCCGAATAAAAGAAGGGCTAAAAGCGTTTTTGTTTTACTCACAATTGTTTGCGTTTTAATTGTGCTTGTGAATTCTGTTAATTTCATTTTGTTTATTTTTATCATTGAATTTAATTTGTGGTAAATTTCTGTGAGCAAAATTATTGCAGTGCGATTCTTTAAAATATGACAATAATCATAGTTTGAAAAAACTTGCTTATTTATAATTATTCTATATAATAATTAATGTGATATTTATCATATTTTGGACTAAAAAAAGAGTAGTATCTTTGCAAAAAAATAAATAATGAAAGAAGAATATCAATTGATAGAGCAAGGGTGTAAGTTTTGGTTTAACGATAATGAGCATGTGCGTTCTCCATTCCCAAAAGAAATACAAACTGAGCTTAAAAAGAAAGCACAAAAACTTTACTTAGATTATATAAAAAACTTAACAGAGGAAGATAGAAAAGAAATAACTGATGATGAATTGGTTAGTGTTTTTGAAATGTTTTTGTTTAGTGAGGCGGTTAACTTAATTGATGAAGATGACAAAGATGCTTTACTCAGCATCCACTATCCATTTTTGCCAAAAACTGGAGATGTAGTAAATGATAAAGAAAAAGGCGAAAGTACTATTATAGCAAGAGATGTTTCCGAAAAGGAAGTAAACGATCAGAAAGAAAAGAAACTTTATATGCGAGTGGAATTGGAAACAAAGAAAGGGAAGAAATGGGAAACGGAATTTGAAGTGCCGGCTTAGAAGATAATGTAACAATGTGCTAATTTGATGATGTGCTGAAGAGAAAACAGGATAGAAATAAATATTTTTACAACTACCCATAGTGCTCTTACCAAAAAGTAAAATAGAAAACAATCTCACCTTTTTTCAAGATGTTTTTCGAATAATCATTTTATTATCTTTGCAAAATGAGAAAGTTTTTTCATCTTGTTTTATTTACCTTATTTATATGTACAGCCACTGCACAAAATAGGGAGGTAGATAGCTTAAAAAATATTGTTACTAATAGTACAGACAATGTACTATTAGTAGATGCAAATAATACATTATCTCGGTTATTAAAATCTCAGAATCCGGAAGAAGCATTGAGATGCGGTTTTACTGCTTTAGACATGGTAAGTGGAACAGACACCACAAGAAAGATAAGTATATTAAAAAACATTGCCTTTATTTATTTAAAGTGGAATGCTCCTGAAAAATCAATTGAATATTACCTACAAGCATTAACATTGCAAAAGAGCGAAAGTAATGATTTTGCCTATACTCAAGTTGCTATTGGAAATATCTATTTCTCCCAGACTGACTATAAAAAAGCTCAAGAGTATTACAAAATTGCAGAAGAAATATTTGATAAAAATAAGGATGATTTTGGCAGGGTAGTTTGCATCAATAATAATGCCCTTATTCTTCAGCAAGAGCAAAAATTAGATTCTGCATTAACGCTCTATTTTAAAGCAAAAGAGTTTAGAAAGCTCATGAAAAGCAATTGGCTTTTAGGACATTCTGATTATTATATTGCGAATGTTTATTTGCTGAAAAAAGAATATCAACAAGCAATTAAATATTTTAAGAGTGGGATATCGCATTATAAATCAGCTGCAGTTAATACGCAAAGTAAAGAGGATAAATACAATCATAATAAATCGGTAGTTCAGGGGCTTATAAATTTGACTGATATTTTTATGGAAACCAAAAAATACCAGAGCGCATTATCTTCTTTGAATGAAGCTTTAATGCTTAATATAGAAGCAAAAATAAAAGTAAAAATATTATTACTGATTGCGCGAGTGAATGAAAAAGAACAAGATTATATTGCTTTAAAAAGCAATATACTAAAGGCAGTTAAAATCTGTGAGGAGAATGGTTTTGTGCAAGAGCAAAGTAAGGTTCTGTTATTTTTACTAAAACAAAAAAAGATAAATCCAAGACCTTATTTGCAGCAATATATCTTGCTGAATGATAGCATAGCTAAGCTAAGCAAGCAAGATTTGTTAATTGCTACACAGTTAAAACATCAGTCAGAAATAAGAGAAAAGAAAATAAAAGAATTGCAACAAGATTTTGGTTTGCAGAAATTAGAGAAAGAAAATCAGAAAATTAGAAATCAGATAACAATAATAGTATCGATACTAATTACCTCCTTTTTTTTCTTGCTTTACAGAAACATAAAACTTAGAAACAAATACCTAAAAGATCAGCATAAATTAGATGAGTTAAAAAACAAAGAGAAGGAAAAACAACTTTCGCATTATAGCTTACTTAATATAAGGAAGGATACTGATATGGAAGATTTTAAAATGCAGTTTTCTTCTGCAATTGAGAGAGAATCGGTTACGGATATGAAACGACTTTTAAGGAGATTAAAAGTAAACCAATTAAGTACAAAAAAGTGGGAGGAATTCCTTTCTCATTTTAATAAATACAATGAGAATTTCTTTAAAAATCTTCTTGCTTGCTGTGAGAAACTTACGCAAGGTGAATTAAAACTTTCCGCTCTTTTAAAGGCAGGGTTAAGCACCAAAGAGATTGCGATTTTGTTAAATTGTAAGGCAGATAGCGTAAATACCAAAAGAAGTAGATTGCGTAAAAAACTAAAATTAAAGAAAGAGGATAATTTAGCATCTTTCTTGTCTCAGTTTTAAAATTATTTCACATCTTATCTAGTAATATTTTTTTTTGTACATACTTTGTGCAGTCTGTATTTTTGTTAAAACAGCCCTTTGTTGTTAAATTAGCAATCTTAAAATAACCCAAAAACAAATTATTATGAAATTACGATTATTACTTTTAACTTTATTAAGTGCTACACTTTTTGTGAATGGGCAAACTTTGCAAAATGGAACAGTTTTACAAACTGGTCAAACAGGTCAAGCTGGTGGTATTATTTATAGTATAAACACATCTACTGGACTTGTTAAGGAGGTTGTGCCTTATTCTATAGCTTACACAACATATTCTGGTGCAGTTTCTGCTGTTCAGAATTTATCTCTAAATGGTTATTCCGATTGGATCTTTACTTCTTTTAATGATATACAAGAAATATCACTTGGTGGTGGGATTGCAATTCAAAACCAAAGTATTTGGAATACTGAAGTTTGGACAAATGACTGGTGTGTTTATTCAGGTGGAACAGGTCAATCTTCTTTTCAAGGCAGAAAAAGAGTATTAGTAGCTATTAATAATAATTATTGGTGTACAAATGAATCAACATCATACAATGTAACGGCATACCGTACTTATACAGAAACTTTTTATGGGTGTACAGATTCAACAATGATTAATTATGACCCAATTGCAATGGTAGATGACGGAAGTTGTATTCCTTATATTTATGGTTGTACAAATTCGAATGCATGTAATTATGATTCAACTGCCAATGAAGAAGATGGAAGTTGTACGGGTGTATATTATTTAGAAGGGATAGGGCCTGCAGGTGGGATAGTCTTTTATATCGACAATTCTGGAACAGCTTATGAATACACAAATGGTTTTACTTATTCTTCAAATGATCAGAATTATGTTTTAAATTCTGTAAATAATCTTACAACATGGGGCTATTCTGATTGGATTTTACCTACTGAATCTGAACTAATACAAATAGCTGCTCAAGATACTAATCAAAGACATATATATCATTGGACAAGAGATACATGTAATCCTAGTACAAATGCAAGAAAGAAAGTGCTTTTTTGGCAAGGGAATAATAATAATTATTATAATACAGTGTCAACTCTGTGCAATGGATTTGCATATATAACACCTATAAGAAGTTTTATAAACCAATGTATTTATGGTTGTACGGATTATACAAAAGCTAATTGGGACCCAACTGCTACAGTAGATGATGGCTCTTGTTATGATATGTATGGATGTATAGATAGTAATGCTAACAACTACAATCCAAACGCAAATTTAAGTGATACTTCTTGTGTTTATAATTATGGATGTACTGATTCATTAGCTTGTAATTATAATCCTATCTCATTTATTGATGATAGTAGTTGTCAGTATGTAACCACAAACTTATATTATCAAGTTGGTGATACAGGACCTGGTGGTGGCTGGGTATATTGGGTAGATGGTAATGGTGGTGGTAAAGAAGTTACAAAAAACAGCCTTACATATAATTCTAAGTCAATTGCAATAAATATTGTAAATAATTATTCAAATAATGGTGTGTCTAATTGGACCTTGCCATATGCAACAGACTTTAATCAATTTGCATCAACATTGCAATCCAAAGGAGTTACTTCTAGCATGCATTTGTCTGATACTACATGTAGTTTTGGGAGCTATATATATAATAGAGGATATGTAGCACCAGGATATACACCATCTGTTACTTGTGATAACACTCCTTGGCATGATGCTTTCGGTATAAGTTCTTTTTCTAATGCTTACTATCAAGCAAATGTACAATGTGTTAATGGATGTACAGACCCATTAGCTTGTAATTATGATTCTTTACCAAATAATAATGATGGAAGTTGTATTTCTTCTAATTTAAACCTTGGACCTGATTTCTCTACTTGCGATAGTGTTTATACCCTTAGTGCTCAAACTGCAGATGGTTATTTGTGGAGTACAGGAGATAGCACACAAAGTATAAATATATATGGTAGTGGAGATTATTCCGTAACTACAACAATGGGATCTAATACCTACTCAATGGACTTTGATGGTATAGATGATTATATAAGTATAGATACATTTGCTAATCTTCCTAGTTCGCAAATGACAATTGCTGCTTGGATAAAAATAGATGATAATACTACTAATCAAGTTATTGTTCAGCAAGGAAGATCTACAACAAATATTAATGGTGAATACTTCTTTCAATTAACTTCTGCTGGTACATTAAAGTTTTGGGATTATGATGCAGTATTAGGATTTACTGGTGGGGCAAATTCTTCTACTCAAATAACAACTGACGTTTGGCATTATGTTTGTTTTGTGAAAAATGGAACAAGTGGTACTTATTATTTGGATGGAGTAGCTGATGGAACTGTTACTGCAAATGCAGATGTTTCCTATAATAATCAGTTTTTTGTTGTAGGTAGAGACCATAGAGATTTGAATGCATATTTTGATGGACAAATGGATGATTTACAGATTTGGGATATAGCGCTTGACCAATCTCAAATTCAAAACTATATGAATAACGCTCCTTTAGGTACGGAAACAAATTTATCTTTGTATTGGAATTTTGAAAGTGGTAGTGGAACTATAGCTGCAGACCAGAGTACTTACAGTAATAATGGTAACTTGCATACTAATATTTATGTAAATACACCTTCATCAACAGATTATACTTACTGTAGTATTACTGATAATATAAATGTAACATTTGATGGTGTAAACATTGCAAAAACAGCAACTATCACGACAGATATAGCTTCTGTTCTTAATGGTACTGTTGCAAATCAAATAACAGATATAAATTCCAGATTAAGAGATGGAAATATTAGTACTTCAGGGTTGGATGATTATCAAGTACATCCATTAAATGCTGATGGTAAAAACATTACTTTTAGTTGGACAAGTTCATATAAAGGGGGAAGATTTGTATTTTATAATAGAGTAGGTTGTTGTGGAAATAGAATAGATAGTTCTACAGTAGATTTTTATTTGGACAATAACTTAGTATCTACAAATACAATTACAAATGCAGGAGTAGTAGTTTCTGTAAATGCTCCTAACTCTAAATACAACAAGGTTGTACTTACTTTTAGTGGTAATGACCAAAATTTTAGAGAAATAGGGATTTATAATCCTATTCAGATAATTTCAGTATCTACAACAAACACTTCATACATGTGGAATGGTGTGAGTTATAATCAATCTGGCACATACACTTGGACAGGAAGTAGCAGTAATGGTTGTGATAGTATAGTAGAATTAGCATTGACAATGCTTATATCAGGATGTATGGACAGTGCAGCTTGTAATTATAATGCTGCTGCAAACACTTCAGATAGTTCGTGTACTTATGCTGTAATAAATTACGATTGTAATGGAAATTGTATTAATGATACGGATGGAGATGGAGTTTGTGATGAAAATGAAATAGCTGGTTGTACTGATCCAGCTGCAACTAACTATGATGCAATAGCTACTGATGATAATGGTAGCTGTACTTATGTTTCAGTATGTTCTGCTCCAAAACCAACAGGACTATATGGCTATGATATAATAGATACAAGAGCAAAAATTCATTGGGATAATATGAATT
>CAYVKX010000028.1:19667-22258 GCA_964452095.1 uncultured Weeksellaceae bacterium | reverse complement strand
ATTTCAGTATCTGATAAAGCTTCTTTGGTAATCATCTTTGAGTTTTTTACAAAACGAGCTGGACGCACATACTCTTCAATTACATCAATAGGAGAAAAAACGGATTGATACTCATAAGGCCATTCTCTTCTTTCTGGCAATCCACCCACTAAACATTCATAATCAATAACCTTCATATTTAAATTATAATGACCTAGAATGATATTTCCCATACCAGGAGCAACTCCACAATCCATAACAGCTACAACTCCTTTCTTCTTTGCCAATTCATCTAAACTAAAAGGGTCTTCCGGATAGAAAGAAATGTCTACTATATTTTTTCCAGCTTCAATTACATCTTTCATCATTTTGTAACCCATAAATCCAGGAACTGCACCGACTACCAAATCAAAATCTTTAATTAAGTTTTGTATAGTTGCTGTATCAGAAACATCAGCACAGATAGTTTTTATTCCATCTAAAACATCTAAGTTTTTTTGTGAAATATCTACTGAAGTAATATTATGGTTTTTGGCTAAATCTTTTGCCATTACACCTCCTACTAATCCTGCTCCTAAAACAATTATATTAGCCATTATATCGCTACCTTTCCTTTAATGTGTGGATGATATTCATAATCTACTAACTCAAAATCATCAATTGTGAAATCAAAAATACTTTTCACCTCTGGGTTGATTTTCATTTTTGGTAATGCTTTTGTATCTCTACTTAATTGTAGCTCTGTTTGCTCAAAATGATTGGTGTAAATATGTGCATCTCCCAAAGTATGCACAAAATCACCTACTTCCAAATCACAAACTTGTGCCATCATCATAGTAAGTAGGGCATAAGATGCGATATTGAACGGAACACCCAAAAAGATATCGGCACTTCTTTGATACAGCTGACAAGAAAGTTTGCCGTCTGCTACATAAAATTGGAAAAATGCATGGCAAGGTGGTAAAGCCATTTGCTCGATTTCCCCAACATTCCATGCACTTACAATAATTCTTCTGCTATCTGGGTTGTTTTTTAAAGCCTCAACTACTTGAGTGATTTGGTCAATGTGATTTCCGTCAGGTGCTGGCCAGCTTCTCCATTGGTAACCGTAAACATGTCCTAAATCTCCATTTTCATCTGCCCACTCATCCCAAATACGCACTCCATTTTCTTTTAGGTATTTGATGTTTGTATCTCCCTTCAAAAACCAAAGTAATTCGTGAATGATGGATTTTAAGTGTAGTTTTTTGGTAGTAACACACGGAAACCCTTCCGATAGATTAAAACGCATCTGATGGCCAAAAACACTTTTTGTTCCCGTTCCTGTTCTATCTTCTTTAAGCGTACCTTCTTCTATCACGCGTGTCATTAAATCTAAATATTGTTGCATTTTATATAGTTTCTAGTTTTTAAGTGAATACGAAAGAAACAGTGAGCTGTTGTAAGATATATTTGTCGATTTGCTACTGTCAAATAAATCTATATCAACCAATCCTTGTTCTAGGCTTGCTGAAAAACCGAGATATAAATTGTCTGTTAGTTTTCTGCTAATTTCATAACCAAAAACAAAACCAAAGTCAGTATTGTTAATTTCTTCTTTGATATCTTGTTCCCCAATTTGATATTCATTATCTACTATTGTTAATACTCCTTCAGAAAAAGATTCAACTTCAGTATTTTGAGTTGCATCTAGAATCAACCCTGTATAGACGCCTCCATTTATGCTAAATTTCCATTTCAGTGTATGCCAATTTCTTTGTATAATAAAAGGAATTGTTAAATAATTGAGGTTATTAGAAATAGTAACTTCTTTCTCGCCTACATTATTAATATTTAATAATTGATTAATGTAGTCCCCCTTATCTTGTTTCATTAATTGAATCTTTATTGACAACTTATTAGTCATTTCAAATTCAAGAAAAGTTAAACCAAAGCTTACACCTTTAAATTCCTCTTCATACGCTTTTCCTGGAACTTTATTAATTGAAGAATAACTTCCTCCTAAAAATAATTGGAAATTTGAATTAGTTTGCCCAAATCCAATCATTGGTAAGCAAAGTAATATAAGTAGTAGTTTTTTCATCATAATTAGTTAAATTAACATCCCTACAATTACAGCTGTAAATAGGGAAGCTAATGTTCCTGCAATTAAAGCCAAAATCCCTAATTTGGATAAATCACCTCTTCTTTTGGGAGCTAGTGCACCAATACCACCAATTTGTATGCCAATAGAAGCAAAGTTGGCAAAACCACACAATATATAAGTAGCTATAATTATCGATTTCTGTTCAAAAAATAGTCCTGCATTTTTCATTTCTCCTAAGGACATATACCCTACAAATTCATTCAATACCGTTTTCTCTCCCAATAATTGGCCTACCAAAAACATATCCTCTTTACACACTCCCATAAGCCATGCAATTGGTGCACCAATATAACCCAAAATCATATTAAAGGAAAGGTTATCATATTGAGTGTGATTTGCAATCCATATATTTAGAGTAGTCCAATCTCCAACTTTATACTTTTAAAAGTTGGAGATTGGACTACTCTAAATATATAGATTTAAAATCACACTCAATATGATAACCTTTCCTTTAAAATGATTTTGG
>CAYVKX010000028.1:0-19657 GCA_964452095.1 uncultured Weeksellaceae bacterium | reverse complement strand
AGAGTAGTCCAATCTCCAACTTTTAAAAGTATAAAGTTTGCCATTGACATAAGCCCGATAAATACTAATAACATAGCCCCAACATTTACCGCTAATCTGAGGCCATCAGTTGTTCCTTTTGAAATTGCTTCTAAAGCATTAGCTCCCATATCTGCTTTACTAACTTCTAATTTTGTTTCAAATTTTTCTTTTTCCGGCAATAACATTTTTGCAGCCACAATAGCTGCTGGTGCCGACATAACAGATGCCGCTAATAAATGTTTGGCAAACATAATTTGCTGTACAGGGTCATCTCCACCCAAAAAACCGATATATGCTGCCAAAACTCCACCTGCAATTGTTGCCATTCCTCCACTCATCAAACACAACATCTCCGACATGGTCATTTTATCCAAATATGGTTTTACAAGTAGAGGAGATTCTGTCTGCCCTAAAAAGATATTTCCTGCAGCCGCTACACTTTCAGGCCCTGAAAGGCGTAAAGTTTTTTTCATGAGCCAAGCAAAACCATAAACTATTCTTGGTAAAATTCCCCAATAATAAAATAAAGAAGTAAGTGCAGAAAAGAAAATTACAGTTGGTAAAATCATTACTGCAAAGTTTATTAGTGGAGATTCTAATTGCCCTGTAACAAATGATTTGAAAAGGAACATTGTTCCATCTTGTGTGAAAGAAATAATTTTGGTAAATATTTTTCCTACAAACTCAAATCCTGCAGAAACAAAAGGGACTTTTAAAATTAAAAGAGCAAATATTATTTGTATTCCTAAACCTTTTGCAACTAATTTCCAGTCGATACCTTTTCGGTTACGGCTAAATAAAAAAGCAATAAGTAAAAGTGAAATTAACCCTAAAATCCCTCTGAAAATAGATGTAATTGTAATCCCACTTGTAGTTATAATAGTCGATTTTGCTTTTTCAAATGAATAATTAATTCCATTTTCATTTAACACTAAAGTATTTTTATCAGTAGTAATCTGATAAATTCGTGTCATTTCTTTTGGTAAAGTATAATGAAACGAAAGATTATCTTCATGTAATTCCCATTTCCCATCTGCTATCAGATTTGCTTCTTTTATTTCATAATGAAAAGTTCCATCATTATTAATTTTCATTTTATCGCCATCTGAAATTGGCTTTAGGTTTTCTCCTATTTCAATAGAATCAGCAAGGATAGTGTTGAAATTCCAATTTCCAACAATGTTTTGCGAAAAGGATGAGAATGAAAAAAGTAAGAATAGAAAAAGGAAAAATCGTTTCATTTAATTCTCATTTCGTTTATTAAGTACATCTCTAATTTCTGCTGCTTTTTCATAATCTTCTTCTTCAATCGCTTTTTTAAGGAGAGTTTGCAGTTTTCTTACACTAAAATCTTTCAGTCCTTTTTCCTCTGTTTTTTCGCTTTCTTCTTCCAAGAAAATATCATCTTCTTCAAGCGATCTATCTGTAATAATACCGGCATTAGCTAGCACATCTTCAGTAGTAAAAATAGGACACTTAAACCTCACTGCAAGTGCCACCGCATCAGAAGTTCTAGCATCTATCTCAATTTCCTCCCCCTCTTCTGATTTACAGAAAAAAGAGGCGTGAAAAACTCCCTCATTTAAAGTGTGAATAGTTACCTTACTTATAGTGATATCAAAACTAGCACTAATGCTTAAAAATAAATCATGCGTAAGCGGTCTTTCAGGAGGATTTTCATCTTCTAAAGCCATAGCAATTGAGCGTGCTTCACACCATCCAATTACAATAGGTAACTGCCTTTTACCTTCCATTTCGTTCAGTAGTAAAACATAAGAATTGTTTTGCGAATCGCTTTGCTTGAGTGCAGCTATATCTAATTGAATTAACTTCAAAATTTAGTTTTTTGCGTTTTTAATTTCCTCTATTAATCTTGGTACAACTTCAAAAGCATCTCCCACAATTCCATAATCAGCTGCCTTAAAAAACGGGGCTTCTGCATCTGTGTTAATAGCAACCATAACTTTAGAAGAATTTACTCCAGCCAAATGTTGAATTGCACCCGAAATTCCAATGGCAATATAAAGGTTTGGAGCTACTGCTTTTCCAGTTTGCCCTACATGTTCTCCATGCGGTCTCCAACCAATATCAGCTACTGGTTTCGAACATGCAGTTGCTGCCCCTAATAATTCTGCTAACTCTTCTATCATTCCCCAATTTTCAGCTCCTTTTAATCCTCTCCCTGCCGATACAATGATTTCTGCTTCTGCTAAGGATATTTTTCCACTTGCAACTTCCTCTCCTTCAATAGTTATACTTCCATTTTCAGCTGCATTAATTTTTTCAATACTGCAATTTCCTCCGCATTCTACCAAGCCAAACGCATTAGGAGCTAGAGTTAGAATTGCCTTTTCTGAATTAATTACTGCTTTTTCAATGGCTTTTCCAGAGAATGTTTTTCGGTTTACATTTATTGGAGAAGTGGATGAAGGAAGTCCAATTACATTAGACACCATTCCGGCTTTTAGTTTTGCTGATAATCTTGGAGCAATCATTTTTGCAGTATAAGTATTCGCGAAAATAATGGCTTGTGCATCTGATGCCTGTTCCGCAAAAAGATTTGTAGCCCCTTTACTATCTCCTTTATTCACTCCACTTGCAGAAAGCACTTTGCTTGCACCATAATTTCCTAATTTATTAAGCTCATCATCTACCACTTCTCCAAATGAAAGTGCAACAACATCTGTGCCTAATAATTTTGCAGTTTCACTAGCGTAAGATACCGCCTCAAATGTACTTTTTCTAAAAGTTCCTTTCCAATTTTCTGTATAGACTAATACTGACATTTCTTTTTATTTTTTATGGTTAAATAACTTTCGCTTCCTCTTGCAATAAGCGAACGAGTTCTGCTTCATTTCCAGCTTCTACCAATTTGCAAGCACTTTTTTCTACTGGTTTTTCAAAACTTTCTGAGGAGGTTAAATGCTCTAAACTTGATGGCTCTACAATAGTCAATGGTTTGCTTCTTGCTTGCATAATTCCCCTCATATTTGGTATTCTAAGCTCTGATTCTTCTACTAATCCTTTTTGTCCGCCAATAATTATTGGAAGATTAGCGGAAAGATTTTCTTTTCCTCCATCAATTTCTCTACTTAATTTTGCAGAATTATTCTCAATTTCTAAACCATTACAAGCATTTACAAAAGGAATATTTAGCATTTCAGCAATCATTCCAGGAACTGCACCTCCATTATAATCAATGGATTCTTTTCCAGCAATTATCAAATCAACAGGATTTTCTTTCAAGTAATTTGCTATTTCAGTAGCAGTAGAATAACTATCAGCTGGATTGGTGTTTATTCTTACAGCCGAATCAGCTCCAATTGCTAATGCTTTTCTCATTACTGGTTCTGCTGATGCCTTACCTACTGTGATTACCGTTACATTTCCACCTAACTTTTCTTTCAGTATCATAGCTTTTGTAAGCCCAAACTCATCATAAGGGTTGATGACAAACTGAATTCCATTTGCATCAAACTTAGTGTCATTATCTGTAAAATTGATTTTTGAAGTAGTATCAGGTACACTACTTATACAAACTACTATATTCATATTTTTTATTTTTGTTTAAGGTGTGCAAATTTAATGAAAATAAGGAGAATAAGGAAGAAGAATATTTCAATTTTTTAAGGGAAATAATAGAAAGTAGTTATTTATTTTTCTTTTTCAATTAAAAGATTACTTTTGCAGCCGAAAAATACAGATAAAAAAATATTAATTAAATCTAGAAAAAATGGAAATGATCGTAAAAATTTTACCGCTATTTGGAGTACTAGCACTTGGTTTTGTATTCTGGAAGAATGCTTGGGTAGCTAAGCAAGATGAAGGTGAAGAAAAAATGGCAAGAATTGCCAAAAACATTGCAGATGGTGCAATGTCATTCTTAAAAGCAGAGTACAAAGTATTAGGGATATTTGTGGCAGCAGTTGCAATATTATTATTCTTTAAAGGTAGCTCTGAAGTAGGTTCTAACGGAATGGTAGCAGTATCATTTATTGTTGGAGCAATTTGTTCTGCACTGGCAGGATTTATTGGAATGAAAGTTGCTACAAAAGCAAATGTAAGAACTACTCAAGCTGCTAGAACTTCACTAGGAAAAGCATTAGAAGTTGCTTTCTCAGGAGGTGCCGTAATGGGACTAGGAGTTGTAGGTTTAGGAGTGTTAGGACTTAGTGGCTTATTTATGATTTATAGCGGGCAAGGATGGGAGCTAAATGAAGTGCTAAATGTACTTTCTGGTTTCTCATTAGGGGCATCTTCAATTGCGCTTTTTGCAAGAGTTGGTGGTGGTATTTATACCAAAGCTGCTGATGTTGGCGCAGATTTAGTTGGAAAAGTTGAAGCAGGAATTCCTGAAGATCATCCATTAAACCCTGCAACAATTGCTGATAATGTAGGGGATAATGTAGGGGATGTTGCTGGAATGGGTGCTGACCTTTTTGAGTCTTATGTCGGATCAATTATTGCAACAATGGTGTTAGGAGCAGTTTATGCAACCTTACCAGAATTTCAGGGTACTTTTGATGGATTAGGAGCAGTTTATTTACCATTGGTTTTAGCTGCTATTGGTGTTGTAATGTCAATTATCGGCACATTCTTTGTTAAAGTAAAAGATGGAGGTTCTCCTCATGCAGCATTAAATATTGGTGAGTTTGGCTCAGCAGGAATGATGCTTGTAGCTTCTTACTTTATTATCAATGCAATGCTTCCTGAAACTTGGGTTGAGGGGGGAATGACTTATACGGCAATGGGTGTTTTTTGGGCAACTATTGCAGGTTTAGTAGCTGGTTTGGCTGTAGGAAAAGTAACTGAATATTATACAGGAACAGGATATAAACCAGTAAATTCTATTATTGAGCAATCAGAAACTGGTGCTGCAACTACTATTATTGCAGGATTGGGAGTTGGGATGATGTCAACTGCTATTCCAATTTTATTAATTGCTGCTGCTATTATGGTGTCTCATAGTTTTGCAGGACTTTATGGTATTGCAATTGCTGCTGTTGGTATGCTTGCAAATACAGGAATCCAATTAGCAGTTGATGCTTACGGACCAATTTCTGACAATGCTGGAGGTATTGCTGAAATGGCTGAACTTCCTTCTGAAGTAAGAGAAAGAACAGATAAATTAGATGCTGTTGGAAATACAACTGCTGCAATTGGTAAAGGATTTGCAATTGCATCTGCTGCACTTACTGCATTGGCACTTTTTGCTGCATTTATGAAAACGGCAGGCGTACAAGCAATTGATGTTTCTCGCCCAGATATTATGGCAGGATTATTAATTGGTGGTATGCTTCCTTTTGTGTTCTCAGCACTTTCAATGAATGCTGTAGGTAGAGCTGCAATGGCAATGATTGAAGAAGTAAGAAGACAATTTAGAGATATTCCAGAGCTAAAAGCTGCCTTAGCAGTAATGAGAAAATACGATTCTGATATGACAAAAGCAAGCCCAGAAGACAGAGCAATTTTTGATGCTGCTGATGGTGTTGCAGAATATGATAAATGTGTAGATATTTCAACTAAAGCATCTATAAGAGAAATGGTATTGCCAGGACTATTGGCTATTGCGGTTCCGGTTGCAATTGGTTTTGTTGGAGGAGCTGAAATGTTAGGAGGATTATTGGCAGGAGTTACTACTTGTGGTGTGCTTATGGCAATTTTCCAATCTAATGCTGGTGGTGCTTGGGATAATGCTAAAAAGACAATTGAGGAGCAAGGCAGGAAAGGAACTGAAGCGCACAAAGCTGCTGTAGTTGGTGATACTGTTGGGGATCCTTTTAAAGATACTTCAGGTCCATCACTAAATATATTATTGAAATTGATATCAGTTGTGGCATTGGTAATTGCACCATCTATTGCTATGGATGGAGTTTCAACAATTTCAAACACACAAGATATAGAAACTGTTCTAGAGCAAAGTCAAGGTAGAATAGATGCAAAAATATCAAATTTCAGTGTTGAACCAAATGGTATTTTTCATAAAGCAACTATTGATAATACTACCGTAAGATCGTCTGTTGAATTAGCGGATGATGATGTTGTGTTAAGTGATTTCATTACTAACATGAAGGAGATGGAGTCAAACATTGTTTCTTCTGGCGACTTGTCGGTACATTTAAACGAGAATGGTAGCGAGTACAAACTCACTAGTAAAGTTTTTCTTGAAATAGCAGATAAAAAATACAAAGCTACAATGTTTTATAATGCTGAAACAAATAATTTCAATGGATTATTGTCAGTTGATGTAGAAGGAGAAAATGTAATTATTGATTTTAAAGGAAGAAGATAAAACAACATACATTTCTTAAAATAAAAAGCCACTCAAACGAGTGGCTTTTTTTATTATTCTATATTTGTTAAGGCGTTAAAATAGCCCATTTATTTCAGCATCAATTTTTTCTATTACTGCCCCTAAGTCTTCTTTGCTTTCAGAAAAGTTAATGTCATCTACATCAATAATAAGTAATTTTCCTTTTGAATATTCTGCTATCCAAGCTTCATAGCGTTCGTTTAATCTTGATAAATAATCTAAGCGAATCGAATTCTCATAATCCCTTCCTCTTTTTTGAATTTGGCTAACCAAAGTAGTAGTTGAAGCTCTTAAATAAATAAGTAAATCTGGTCCTTGCACAAAAGAATCCATTAAATTAAAAAGTTGCTCATAATTATCAAAATCTCTACTGCTCATCAGCCCCATAGAATGCAAATTTGGTGCAAAAATAAACGCATCTTCATAAATAGTTCTATCTTGAATAAAATCTTTTCCACTTGATTTGATATTTAGAATTTGGCGAAAACGACTATTCAAAAAATAGACTTGCAAATTGAATGACCATCTTTGCATTTCCTTGTAAAAATCATTCAAATAAGGGTTGTTCTCCACATCCTCATAATGTGCTTGCCATTTGTAATGTTTGGCAAGTTTAGTGGTAAGGGTTGTTTTACCCGAGCCGATATTTCCGGCAATAGCTACATGCATGTTTTTAAAATTTTGGACTAAAATAGAAAAAGAAGATGAAAATACTATTGTAGTGAGAATGAATTTCAGAAATCGTTAATAAGTTTTTATTTGAGGGCTAATATTTCCTCTACTATTTTCCTGTCATTGCTCAATCTTGGCACTTTGTTTTGCCCTCCTAATTTCCCTTTTTTCTCTAACCATTTATAAAAGGTGTTCTTTTTTAGCGTCTCTACTTTTGGTATTTGCAATATCAAATCATTTGTCCGCTTGGCTTTATAATCAGAATTTGTTTCTTGCAAGAAATTATCCAAATCTTTTACAAACTTATCCAAATTATCTGGCTCTTTCTCAAATTCAATCAGCCATTGATGAGCCCCAGAATTATTTCCATCAATATAAAATGGGGCAGCAGTAAATTCTTTAATGGTGGCATTGCCGATTTTTAAGGCATGCACTATAGCTTGTTCAGCATTTTCAATTACTAATTCCTCCCCAAAAGCATTAATGAAACTCTTTGTCCGCCCAATAATTTTTATTCTAAAAGGATTTAGTGAAGTGAATTTAATAGTATCTCCAATTAAATATCGCCAAAGTCCTGCATTGGTGGTGATTACAATCGCATAAGTTTTGCTCAGTTCCACCTTTTTTAAACAAACCGCATTTCTTTTTCCATTATTAAAATCTTCCATAGCTATAAATTCATAAAAAATTCCATAATCTAACATCAAAAGCATCTCATTGCTAGTAGTTTGGTCTTGAATTGCAAAGTACCCCTCTGAAGCATTATAGCATTCCAAATAATTCATTTTTTTGTTAGGAATTATTTTTTCAAATTGTTCTTTATAAGGAGAAAAGTTCATTCCTCCATGCATATACAATTCCAAATTGGGCCATACTTCCAAAATGTTTTTGCTGCCAGTTTTTTCTAGGATTTTATTAAGTATGATAAGCATCCAAGAAGGAGCTCCTGTCAAGTTAGTTACATTCTCTGTAATACTTTGCCCTGCAATTTTCTCTAATTTTTCTTCCCATTTTGGAAGCAGTGCAGTTTCCAAATCAGGAGTTCGGTGCATATTTACCCAAAAAGGAAAATTATCCAATAAAATTGCAGAAAGGTCGCCATCTACATAATTTTGGTTCGTATTTTGTGAACCGCCAAGCATCAATCCCTTTCCATCAAAAACAGTGGTTTCTGGATTATTGCTGCAATAAATTGCAAGCATATCTTTTCCCGCTTTGTAATGACAATCATTTAATGCATCTTCTGTAAAAGGAATAAATTTACTTTCAGCATTAGTAGTGCCAGAAGATTTGGCAAACCATTTTACTTTTCCTGGCCACAAAACATTTTCCTGCCCATTTCTTAACTTTTGGATGTAAGGAAAAAACTCTTCATAAGTTTTGATGGGTACATTTCTACAAAAATCATCATATGATTTGATAGATAAGAAATCATGCTCTTTGCCAAATTCTGTATTTTCCGCTTTTTTTAGTAATTTTAATAAAAGCTCATTTTGCACCCCAAAAGGATATTTCAGAAACAATTCCATTTGATGAATGCGATTTTTCATCATCCATGAAAGAATAGAGTTTTTGAAAGGAATCTTCATAAATTATCATTATTTTTATAGCCCGAAAAATACGAAAAATTATGCTCAGAGATACGCTTAAAAGAATGGATACTAAATTGCAAGATGTAGTGCAATATACCTTGGATATTCATGGAGAAAATATCTTGATGAATGAGCTAATAGGCAAGCAAGTAAAAATAGAATGGAGTGGTGTTGTAATTTGCGGATGCGGAAAAAAAATGGAGTCTTTTTACAGAAATTCAGGATATTGTTATAAATGTTATTGGGAGTCGCCACTGGCTTCACAATCTATTTTTAAACCAGAGCTTTGTACAGCACATCTTGGAATTGAAGAAAGAGATTTGGAGTGGGAAAAAGAGTTTCAATTGGCACCACATTATGTGTACTTGGCAAATTCCTCTGGAATAAAAGTTGGTATTACAAGAGGCACGCAAGGAGTAATTAGGTGGATGGATCAAGGAGCAAGTCAAGCAATATTATTGGCGGAAGTGCCAAACAGAAGGTTTTCAGGAGACATTGAAGTTGCCCTTAAAAAGTATGTAGCTGATGTAACTAATTGGAGAAAAATGTTGTCAGGAGTTCCTAATCCTGTTGATTTGGTAAAAATGAAAGAGGAGCTTTCTGCTTATGTTCCCGAAAAATTAAAGCAATATATTTTGCCAGAGAATACAGTAACGGAAATTAATTATCCTGTAAGGGAGTATCCTAAAAAAATAAATAGCACAAAATTGGAACGCACTCCAATAATTGAAGGGGAGTTAATAGGTATAAAAGGACAATACCTAATATTTGATGGCGATAGGGTTTTTAATATCCGTTCGCATGAAGGATATATTTCAAAATTCTCTTTTAAGGAAATTGCTCAAGGGAGGTTGTTTTAGAACTTACCTCTAATTAATCTCCAAAATAAAAGGCATTCTTGTTTGAATTTTCTCTCCTTTTAATAAACTTTCAATTGGCTTGATGTATTTGCTGTTCACTCCCAAATATTTTGCGATATAATTTGTTCCTCCGCCAGTCATTTCTTTTATCATTGTTTCAATTGCATCTTCTTTTTTAGGTAGTGAAACCAATCGGTAATCTTCCAAATCGGCTAAATATGCCGCAATATCAATAGCGGTTTTCAAGCCACCCAAAACATCCACCAATCCTAATCGTTTTGCATCATAACCCGTCCACACTCTGCCTTGCCCAATATCATCCACAGCAGCAGTACTTATATTTCTCCCTTCTGCTACATGCGATATAAAAGTAGTGTAAATATCCTCAACACTCTCCTGAATTTTTGCTTTTTCAAAAGCAGTTAAAGCTCTATTTGCACCCATATCAGCATACTTGTGCGTATTCACTGTGTCAATAGTAATTCCTAATTTATTTTTGTAAAAATGTTGTAAATTTGGAATCAATCCAAATACGCCAATAGAACCAGTTATGGTAGTAGGATTTGCTACAATTGTGTCGGCAGCACAAGAAATATAATAACCTCCACTTGCCGCCAAATCACCCATAGAAACAACAAGTGGTTTTTCA
Source organism: uncultured Weeksellaceae bacterium (assembly GCA_964452095.1). GTDB lineage: Bacteria > Bacteroidota > Bacteroidia > Flavobacteriales > BACL11 > DUAL01. Next base: position 9,550 of record CAYVKX010000028.1, on the reverse strand, counting down.
GCTTTAGCCAAAACGGTTTCTCGCCAAATTACATCTGATGCCAAAGCACTTCCTCCAGGAGAATTTACACGCAAAACAATTGCTTTTACTCTATCATCTTCTCTAGCATCTTTTATAGCTTTTGCAGTAGTAACTGAACCAATAGTTTGCAAACTTCCTTTTCCAGAATTGATTTCTCCTGTGGCATAAATAATAGCAATTTTATCTCGGCTAATTTTACCTTCTTTTTCTACTTTGGTATTTTTGTATTTTGCAAGGGAGATGAATTCTAGTTTTGCACTTTCTTCCAATTTGCTTTTTAGTTTTTCTTCCAACTCATCTTGATAAATAAGTGCATCTGCAAAATTATTATCCAAGCATTTTTGGGAGGTATTGAGCTCTAATTTATTGGCTAATTCTTCCACTTGTGTTAAAGTCATTCCTCTCTGACTTGCAATAGAATCCATAATATTATCCGAAATGGTAGAAAGCAAAAGAGAAATTTGCTCTCTATTTGCTTTGCTCATTTTATCCAAAACATATGGCTCAATGGCACTTTTGAATTTTCCGTGCCTAATAACTTGCATCTGAATATCTAACTTTTCAAAAAGTCCTTTGTAAAACATAATTTGAGCAGAAAACCCTTTTAATTCAAATAGCCCTTCTGGATTTAGATACAATTCATCTGCCACCGAGCTGAGGTAATAGCCCATTTGCGAATAATATTCTGCATAGGAAACAATAAATTTCCCACTTGTTTTGAAATCCAACAATTTATTTCTAATCTCCTCAGTATGCGATAGTCCAGCATTTACAAAAGGAACATTCAAATAAATCCCTTTTATTCTATCATCAGTTTTTGCTTTCTCGATATTATCCAAAATATCTTTTATTTCGTAAGGAATATTCATTTCCATATTGGCTAAACTAAGGTAGTCCAAAGGATTGTCGGATGCTCGCTCTACAATTGCTTTAGATAAGTTTATTTTCAAGATAGAGTTTGTTTTTACTTTTGTTTCTTCCTCAGAATCCAAAGAAGAAACGGCAATACTAATGATGCCGATAAATAATAAAACAACTACTATTACCGAAAGCACAATACCCACAATGGTGGATAAGACATTTTTAAAGAAAGATTTCATTTTTAGGAATTTTGAAAGTTGGTAAAATTTTAATGGCTAAAAATACTAAATAAAACAATATAATCATTTGCGATTTCTTATATTTGAACTTTATATCTAATTCATGAATACCATTTTCCTACAATTAGGCTCTAATATGGGCGAGCGAAAGGAGTTTCTTCAAAGTGCTATTGTGCTAATAGTAGAAGAAATTGGCGCAATTCAGAAAAAATCAAAAGTGTATGAAAGCGTACCTTGGGGAGTGGATGGTCAAAACAATTATTTAAATCAAGTTTTAGAAATAAAAAGCAGATTCTTGGTAGAAGAAGTTTTAGAAAAAGTACTGCAAATTGAAGATAAAATTGGTCGTATCAGAAATGAAAAATGGGGAGAGCGAATTATTGATATTGATATCTTATTTTTTAATGATATGGTGATAGAAAAAGAAGGGCTTTGCGTTCCTCATATTCATTTGCACAAGCGTAATTTTGTATTACTTCCCCTACAAGAAATTGCTCCAGAATTTATTCATCCTAAAAATCAAAAAACAATTAGTGAGCTAAAGCAAGAATGTAGAGATAGCGAAAAGGTGGAAGAATATGCAGTATAATTTTATTTGTATTGAAGGAAATATTGGTGCTGGAAAAACTTCATTAGCCCAAAAAATTACGGAAGATTGTAATGCTCGCCTTGTTTTAGAGGAGTTCGCCAACAATCCATTTTTACCCAAATTTTATAAAGAGCCAGAAAAATATGCTTTTCCATTAGAGCTGTTTTTTATGGCCGAACGCTACAAGCAAATGCAAGAAGTGGAAGCGCAAGAAATGTTTTCTGATTTTACTGTTTCCGATTATTTCTTTATAAAATCTCGGCTTTTTGCACAAAACAATTTGTCAGCAGATGAGTTACAGCTATTTTATCGTCTTTTTGATATTATGCTTGCCTCCCTTCCTAAACCAGATTTACTAATTTATTTACATGCTGATATTAAGAAGTTAAAAGCCAATATCATAAAAAGAAACCGAGCTTACGAACAAGAAATTACGGATGACTATCTATTGCAGATACAGGAAAAATATTTAGATTTCTTTAAAAAACAAAATGATTTTCCAGTGCTTATTATTGATGTGACAAATGTCGATTTTATGCAAAATGATGCAGCTTATCAAAAGATAGTTTTCGCCATAAAAAAGTCGTATTCGCTAGGAGTACATCAGGTTAACTTATAGCCAATGCGACAAATCTTTTTTAATGAGATTTTCCAATTGTAGAATGTCTTGCTTAAAATATTTTTCTGTGAGTTCCCTTTTTAGTTTAGCATCCAATTTTTCTGGTTTGGAATAAGCCGATTGGAAAATAAAATTGACTAAAAAATTAGGTAGATATTTGCTGAAAGCAATATTTGGAATCAAATTATAATATCGCAAATTCATAATTAGCCAACCAAAAACTCCTTTTGGAGTTCCCGATACATTTGTTTTTTGTTTGGTGTCAGGAATAAAATTACTGTCCACACCCAAAAAAGAAAAAATTTCCTGAGTGGTTGTTGTAGGATTTTTTACCACATCTTCAAAAAGCAGTACTTTTATATTTTCTTTCGGAAAAAGTTCAAAATACCTTTTTAACTGCTTATAATAAAAACCTTTGTCTTTGTAAAAATATAAAGGACTCCAATTATTTTCCTTTCTTTTTTCTTCTGAATTTATTGCCTCAGTAAATTTTGTAATAGGTTCTCTTCCTGCTCTTCTTGCATGCAAAAAATTAGAATAAGCCCTTTCAATCGGCTGCCTTAAAACTACAATAATTTTCACCTCTGGAATAACTTCTTTTATTAAGTAAGGGGTTTTTTTATCATAAATGTAAGCAGGGGAAGCTTCCCCTATTGCTGATTGATTTTTTTCCTTATCAAACAGAGCTGTGTAATCTTGTAAAGTAGTTATTTTCTTTGTTTTTCTTCCTTTTACAAAATAGTCGTTTTCCTTTTTATAATTATTAAAAAACATTGGCTCTTTTACCTTTGACATAAAAACATCTGGATGTTGTTTTAAATATGTATATAAAGAAGTAGTGGCGGCTTTCATTGCCCCAATAATTATAAAGTTTGGTAGATTGTTTTTCATATTGGTTTTAAAATAAAAGAACCCCAAATATATGAGGTTCTTTTTATAATTGATATGGAATTGGGCTTAATTTATAAGCGCCTTAAATTCCTCATTTTCTTTATAATTCAAAAACTCCAAATCATTTGCTGCCTCCGCTTTATAAGTTGCATCTGCCACAATTGCTTTCGATAAATTACGACTTAACATTTGCATATTTCCAGAACGTGCACCTACAATTGCATTCAAATAATAACAAGCAGCAGTATTTTCTTTACAAGTACTTCCATTATTTCCGTTCAACACTTTTGCAAGAGTAGCATTATGCGAACTTGCATTTCTAAAATATCTTTCTGCTTTTGCATATTTCCCCTGGCGAATATCCAAAATAGCTTGGTTTTTTTCAGTAGTATTTGCTTGATTAAAGAATTTTTGTGCTTTGTTTAAATTTCCTTTTCTAGCAGCAATAATTCCATAATTAGTTAAAATATCAGATTGATTTCCGCTAATTGCAAATGCTTTATCTAACCAGATACTTGCTTCACTCAAATTATTTTCAGCTAAGTAAATACTAGCAATATTATTGTATGCTCTCCAATCGTTATGCAAAGAAATTGCAGAGTTGTAAATGCTCATTTTTGTAGCTCTATCATCCGTAAGGGTAGCTGAAAAAAGCAATTCTTTTATATCTAAAGAATCAGGATTAGAAGTAGAAAGAGCGACTATATTTTCATCCGTTCTTTTTGGTTGATACGAGCGAACATTTATTTCTGCTTTTCTTAGTTGAGGTAGAATATTCTTGTCAATCGCATCATAAAGCTCCGCCATATCTCTTATTGCTTGCTCTCTTTTTTCAGGATCTTGTACAGAGTTCACAATATTTAGCACCCTTCTTTTATCCTTCATATCAGATGCTTTCATCAATTTATTAAAACCATCCCAATCCTCACCATAAGAAACATTGGTGTACATTTCTTCATTATTAGCACCATCTAATTTCAATCTTCTCAAAATTTGTTTAGTATAATTTACAGTACTTTTATTTCTTCTTTCCGATACATTATCATTTGCATCTACACTACCTTCAGGAGAAGCATAGGATTTTATTTCAATGCTGTTGGTTTTGTATCCCAATCTTGCAAACTCTTTGAGCTTTTGCATATCCTCATCACTTTTTTCTGAAGTTCTGATAGCACTTTGGTTTACCAAAAAGTAAATAGTAGCAAATTCTGAAAGAATAGTTTCTTTCTCATAACCGTGATGTGCTACCGAAATTTCCTCTGTGTTTTGCACTCTTTGTGAAGTAGCAATTACCCCTTGAGCAATAGTAATCGGGCCAAGTGCTGCTGATTTATCTTTTAAATTTGCTAGTGCTCTAATTTCTAAAGTAGAGTTTAGCATATTTGGCGAATAATTAATTTTGTCTTCATAAGAGAATCCTCCTCCAGAAATATAGGAAATAGTAGTTTCTCCACCAGTAGCTTCCTCTCCTTGCAAAGTAATAGTTTTGAAAGTAGTTTCAGAATTTTCGCTTTTTAGTACAGGCGTAAAATTCACTGTTGCATTTTTATGAAAATATTTTTCAGGCATATTTCCATCAATTTGAATTGCTACCTTTCCGCCATGCACTTGCAAAATAGGTGGGGTTACGGTATAAACTACCGTATCGTATTTGCTTGTCATTTTTGTTAATCCGCATCCACTTATTAGAGCGCCAAAAAATAGGATGGAGATTGCTTTGGTAAAACCTATTGTGTTCATCTTTTTTAAAAGTTTTATTGGTTGTTTTTTTAATTTGCCGCAAATATATAAAATACACTAATAACATTGAATTCTAAATAGATTTTTATCAGTTAATTATTCAAAAGAAAAATAATGCTTAAATTTGCAGGAATTTTATAAATGAAAATGTTGAAAAAAGGAATTATTTTTTTACTGCTGTTTTGTGTGTTTTTTTCTAAGTTAAAAGCACAAAATACCGATACAACAAATGCTATACGCAATGCTGTTAAAGAAAGCATCCCAAATGTGGGGATGGAAATTAATGCCAAACAATTAGAAAAAAAGAATGCTTTTGCAATTAAAACTAAGCCGATTGTAAAAAAACCTAATCATTCTGGAACTGATATTTATGGTGATAAATTAGATAGATGGTCGGTAGGTGTAGGTTTTGGAATTACACAGTTTTTTGGAGATATTAAACAATATGATTGGTATCCTTCATCAACAGCAGGGTTTTTTGAACTAAAATCAGCTTTCAATATTCAGATAAACCGTTCGATAAATAGTATTTTTAATTTACAGGGAGAATTTATTACCGGAAAAATTGGAGGTCTAAGAAGAAAAACGGAAGGAGTACAATTTGATTCATTTGATCCTTATGAATTTGATGAAGAAAATGGAGAAAAGTTTTTAGGTGACTTCATTGAGTTTGACTTGAATACAACAATAAACTTAAGCAATTTGGCTGTTTCTTATACCAAAAATTACAGAAACAGAAAACTATCTTATTTCTTAAAATTAGGAATAGGTATTAATTATTATCATACCGTAAAAAGAAACCTTTTTTCTGATAAGTACATTTATAGTTATGGTTATTCTGATGAGGGGGAATTTGGTGGGAATGTGAAAAAAGGATTATTAACTACTTTAACTGAAACCGTTTTTTTAAAAGGATTAATACTAAAATATTTTGTGAATAATAAGTTTGATATTTATTCGGATATTACAGTACGAACAGGAAGAACAGATAAATGGGATGCCTCTATTGAGGAATTGAATTCTACACTTAAAAACGACCATATTGCTTTTTATTCTATCGGATTAGTTTATCATATTGGGAAACAGCAAAAAGTAATGGATTGGTATAGCCCTATTGATGAAATGTATAATACTTTTAATGATGTTCATGCCAATGTAGAAGGGCTTGCTAAGGATACTGATAATGATGGAGTTTCTGATTCTTTTGATAAAAGTGCAAACACACCTTTTGGTGTAGCTGTAGATGGTGCAGGTAGGCCACTTGATGTTGATATGGATAATATACCAGATTATATGGATGCAGATCCTTTTTCTTCAAGGGGAGCAATAGTAGATGAAAATGGAATAGAATTAGATGAGGATGAAGATGGAATTCCTGATAGTAAGGATTTAGAAATTAATACTGAAAAGGGGAGTTTGGTAAATAGATTTGGGATAGGACTAAAAGGAGAGGATGGGAGAGATGGAAAAGATGCCGTTTCGGATGTTTATTTTCCTTCTGTATATTTTTCTTCAGGAAGTACTTTAGTACAGGAGTCCAACTATTATAGAATAGCAATTGTAGTAAAAGCGCTTTTGTTAAACCCTACTTTACGCCTTAAAGTTATTGGGAATACAGATGAAATTGGCTTAGAAGAATACAACCTAAAATTAGGGAGAGAAAGAGCGCAAGAGGTGGTCAATCATTTTGAAACCGTTTATGGTATTCCTTCTAATCGATTTGTTATAAAAACAAAAGGAGAAAGTAACCCTTTGGCAATTGGTAGTGAACAAAATCTACTTACTGAAAATATGCAATTGCAAGATGATTATCATCAAATCAATAGAAGAGTTGATTTTGAGATTATAGAATAATTATTGTAGTTTTCTCCACACTTCCCACATCACAATTCCAACACTTACCGAGATGTTTAAGGAATGTTTGCTGCCAAATTGTGGGATTTCAATGCATTCATCACAAAGGTTAATTACCTTTTGGCTTACCCCAAATACTTCATGTCCAAAAATAAGCACCACTTTTTTATTTGGATTTTCAAAATTTTGTAAAAGAGTTGCGTTTTCCGTTTGTTCCACCCCAACAATATGGTGGCTTTCCGTCTTTAATTTTGCAACAATATCAGTTGTTTCTTTAATATATTCCCAATCCACCGCATCATTTGCCCCTAATGCAGTTTTTAATATTTCCTTATTCGGTGGAGTAGCAGTGATACCACACAAATATATTTTTTCAATAATAAATGCATCAGCAGTTCTGAAAACAGAACCAACATTCATAGCGCTTCTAACATTATCTAACACCACAATAATTGATGTTTTTTCTGCCTTTTTGAAATCTTCTGTACTTATTCTTTCTAATTCGCTATTTTTTAACTTCCGCATCTATTATATTTGTCGGCAATATTAAAGAAATAATTTTTGACAACTAAAAGTAAAAAACAAAAAAAACAAACCCCACTTATGGGGCAGTATAATAGCATAAAGGCAAAACATCCTGATGCACTTTTACTTTTTAGAATTGGCGATTTTTATGAAACTTTTGGAGAAGATGCTATAAAAACTTCCAAAATTTTAGGCATAGTGCTTACTGCCAGAAACAATGGGGATTCCAAAATAGAATTGGCTGGGTTTCCTTATCATTCTTTAGATACTTATCTTCCAAAATTAGTGCGAGCAGGACAAAGAGTAGCAATTTGTGAACAATTAGAAGATCCAAAAACAACTAAAAAAATTGTAAAAAGAGGAGTTACAGAATTAGTAACGCCAGGAGTTTCTTATAACGATTTAGTACTAGAGAACAGTAAAAATAACTTTTTAGCTTCTGTTTTTTATAACGAGAAAAATATTGGAATTTCCTTTTTAGATATTTCCACAGGAGAATTTTTATTGGCAGAAGGCAGTAGAGAATATATAGATAAACTATTGCAAAGTTTTTCTCCTGCTGAGGTGATTTTTCAGAAAGAAAAAAGAAAGGAATTTATTGCTGATTTTGGGGAAAGTCATTACACTTTTGCAGTAGATAATTGGGTGTTTACTGCCGATTATACTGCTGAACTTTTGCTCAAACAATTTGATACCCCAACGCTAAAAGGATTTGGAGTAGAAACGCTTGAATCTGGGAAAATAGCGGCTGGAGCAATACTTCATTATTTGAATGAAACTGAGCATCATAAAACCGAGCACATCTCAAAAATCGTAAGGATTGAAAAAGAAAAGCATTTATGGATGGATAGGTTTACCATCAGAAATTTAGAGCTTTTTTACTCACCAAATGAGGGAGCAAAAACAATGGTAGATGTGCTAGACAAAACACTTTCTCCAATGGGAGCTCGAATGCTCAAAAGATGGATTACTCTCCCATTAAAAGAAGAAAAAACAATAAACGAAAGATTAAGTGTGGTAGATTATTTTATGAATAATTCTTAGTTTTCTGCTACTATAAAAGATCATATTTCGCTAATTGGAGATTTTGATCGTTTGATTTCTAAAGTAGCAACTACAAGAATTTCTCCAAGAGAATGTATGCAACTAAAAGTTGCTTTACAAACATTAGTCCCTATTAAAGAACAGCTAAAAAATTCAAGCGAAAAAACTTTAAACAACATTGGTAAACAAATTGATATTTGCGCTACCATTTCAGAAAAATTAGAAAAGCAGTTGCATCCCAATCCTCCCGTTCTACTTAATAAAGGAAATGTAATAAATACGGGCGTAAATGCTGAATTGGATGATTTGAGAAATATTGCCAATTCTGGAAAGAGAAACCAAAAAAACAGGAATTCCATCTTTAAAAATATCTTTTAATAATGTGTTTGGATATTTTTTGGAAGTAAGAAACACCCATAAAGACAAAGTGCCAGAAGAATGGATTCGCAAGCAAACTCTGGTGAATGCCGAAAGATATATTACTGAAGAGTTGAAAGAATATGAAAGTAAAATACTTACTGCTGAGGAAAAAATAAGCATTTTAGAACAGCAAATTTACCAAGCACTTGTTGCAGAGATTAGCCAATATATTTTCCCGATTCAAAAAAATGCACAACTTATTGCTCAAATGGATTGCCTACAATCTTTTGCCTTTATCTCTAAAAAACACAATTACAAAAAACCAATTATTGATAGTGGGACATCACTTATTATAAAAGATGGAAGGCATCCTGTAATTGAAAGGCAACTAAAAGCGGAGGAAAGTTATGTGCCTAACAACACTCAATTGGATAGAGATTCTCAGCAAATAATAATGATAACTGGACCGAATATGTCAGGAAAATCGGCACTTCTAAGGCAAACGGCATTAATAGTTTTGATGGCTCAAATTGGTTGTTTCGTGCCGGCAAAAGCCGCACAAATTGGAATAGTAGACAAGATATTTACCAGAGTTGGAGCATCTGATAATATCTCAATGGGCGAATCTACTTTTATGGTAGAAATGAATGAAACAGCAAGTATTTTAAATAATTTATCTGATAGAAGTTTGATTTTATTAGATGAGATTGGAAGAGGGACAAGTACTTATGATGGGGTTGCTATTGCTTGGGCAATTGCAGAATATTTGCACGAACATTCTACCAAAGCAAAAACACTTTTCGCTAC